>JAKPBL010000354.1 GCA_029778965.1 Bacteroidota bacterium | reverse complement strand
GAATACTTATCGCGGCGCCCGGGGCGCCGTTGTTTTGTTTAACCTGTACCCCGGGAGCTCTTCCCGACAATGCCTGCATCACGTTCGCCGCAGGGAATGCATTTACCTTATCGCTCGAAACAGAAGCAACAGCGCCCGTCAGGTCCTTACGGCGAGTGGTGCCATACCCCACCACTACCACCGCATCAAGAGCAGCATTCGATGCGTCCATTACAAGATTAAGAACAGATCTTCCGTCCAGCGCCAACTCCTGGTCGGTCAATCCCACATGGCTGAATATAAGCACGGCATTGGCCGGTGCACTGATGGTAAACGAGCCATCTTTACCGGTAGTGGTTCCTAAAAGCATTCCTTTTACACGAACACTTACTTCGGAAAGTCCGTTGCCCTTTGCATCTCTAACCGTACCGGTAACAAGTTGCTGTGCGATACCATGCACACAACAGGCGAGGAACAGCATTACAGCAAAGAGCTTTTTTAGCTGCGGCAGTATTTGAATTACCATAATCATTTAGTTTGGTCGTTCGCTTAAATAATATGTACTAAAACTATTTATTCAATAAAAAAATAACTTCAACTTTTATATATATTCCCAATACTTTCTTTTAATCTACAACCTGAAAACACGCTTCGCGTTTTCATACAAAAGCTTTCGCTCGGTTTTTTTGCCGGTTGCCAATTTTCTGATCCTGCGAATTGTCTCAGCTCCCCCGCACGAAGGTGAAACACCAGATACGTCTTCGCAATCGCTTCCGAACATCAACTTATCCTGGTGGCGCTCAATAAAAGAAGCCGCCTGCGCTTCGTCGCGGGTCAGAAAATTCAACCCCGATCCCGCACTCATGTCTGCATATATATTGTGATAATCGGCCAGTAACCGGTCGGTAATTCCGCCGCTCGTCCACGGACCTTCGGGATACAGGTTCCTGGGGTTTGTATAATTTTTATCAACCTGCGCCCACCAGGTTTGCGCATGACCTATGAAATTAACCGAAGGGTATTTTTTAAGTATTTTATGGAACCGGTCAAATCCGAAGTTGAAACGCTCGAATTGCCAGTGCATCAATACCGGCACATTGAAAACCGCCGCCAGCTCATATATCTTATGCATGTAAGAGGAATTGCAATCCACTGCAAACTTCAGCTCGCCGATAATACATGCACCTTTTTCCAGGTAACCGCGAATGGTTTTGTGCGCGTTATCAAGATCGGGCACTTCAGACACGCCAAAAAGAAATCTTCCTGGGTTTTTCTGTGAAAAACCGAAGGCCTGCTCATTACCGCTCACCTGCGCCTCCAGCCAATTTGAAGCGCCAAAATTCGTTGAAGCGCGATTGACAGGTGTTCCGGCGGGAAGAAGTATCGATGTAGTCACACCCATACTTGCCTGGTGCCTGATGAGATCATCGTCGCTCCGGCCATGATAATGCAGGTGCTGGTGTATGTCTATAATGGGTTCTTCTTCAAAGCTGTTGGCCGCGGCAAATCCCGAAACACAAACACCATACCCAAGTGCTGCCGTTGTTTGCAGGAATTTTCTCCGGGATTGCGTGTTGTTCGGTAGCTGCATGCCCTTCTCTTTTTATTTGGCGGCTGCCTGTTTTTTGGCCGCCCAATAGGTACAATAGGCTTCAGGTTGTACCGGCCCGTCAAACAACATGCAACCACCGCAGGTCAGCCCGTTTTGCGGGGCTTTCCAGAGTGCACAAACCGAGCAGGTCATATTATCCATCGGCGATACGCGTACGTAGCCGAGCTTTTTTCTTTTTTCCTTCAATGATGGCGACATCGCATTGTCATCACAGCCATTTGTCATACCTGGCGACGGCTTTTCATCCGGCTGCTTCCGGCTTCCGCAGGCACTGACGACCAGTGGAAGAAACAACAGGGCAGCTCTTTCACAAACCGATTTCAGGAATATTCTCCTGGCACAATGAACGTCGTAACCGGACATAAGATTTATCTGTTCTGTTGATGCTGTTTTTTCTCTCCGCCGTTTTTGAGTCCTTCGTTGAATGCACGAACGAGCTTGTCGTCAACAATACGCCGCTTATCCTGTAAACGACTATTGATCATAGCTATTTGCCCCGAATCGTTTCTGGCGCCCGTTACAAACCCTGCTTCCTGCAAAAAAGCTGCCTTCACGCTATCGGCTATCGACTTTGATTCAATCACGGCCAGTACCATTTCAGGAGACGATCCTGTTTCGCTGCTGCACACCGCCAGTCTGAACCATGAATCTGCGCCATGTGCCTGCAATACCTGAACAAAATGGGGAATGACGGACATAGAACTGGTATTGCCGAGGCTCAGTGTTGCCTGCAAAGCAACTTCGGCATTGCTGTCTGCGCAGGCTGCAACGATCGCTTCCGTCATAGACGGCATATTCTCGGCGAGAATTATCGCGTGCTTCCTCACCGCGGGCGAGGCATCACCGAGCGCCATAAACAACTGTTTCGTGGTCAGCCGGCCCATTCCTTCCAGTAACGACAATGCGCGGATCTTCGCTGCCGCCGGCTGGTCGGATGCAAGCAATTCATACAGCAGCGCTGTAGTACTGCTGTCTTTTTTTTCAAGCAGCAGCCGATGCGACTGGATAGCCAGCCATTGGTTATCGCGGCCGAGGTTATCAACCAGTTGCTCAACGGAGCTGTTCACCAGTGATATTTTGTCAACTGCAGGCGAGCCCTTTCCCTTCGGGCGGATCCGGTAGATCCTGCCTTTATCGGCCCCGGCAAAAAAATCCATATCCGTCTGCAAATCTTCCGGAATGGAAAGAGGGGTTTCAATATGCTGCCGGTACATATCGATTACATACAGGCTCCCATCGGGACCCACATGCAGGTTAACAGGACTGAACCAGCTATCGGTAGTGGATAAGAATTCTTTTTCTTTTTCGCCAGCGGCCCTTCCCGCCACCGACACCACGCTATTTGCAGGCATTTCGATCACGTCGCGATGCACCAGGTTGCCGGCTACATCACCGGTAAAAATATTCCCATAAAACGAAGAGGGAAACAGGTCAGACAAATAAACGGTACCGCCCGATGCGCCCGTAAAATGGCCTTCTGCAAACTCTTCCTCATTCATATTTTGCTGGCGGAACAACTCATTCCGCCGCCGTGTTCTCTCCACGCGCCAGTAAGGCGCCGCCGAGACCTGGTACATGAGCGGGTCATGATCCGAAATATTGACAACCGCATTTGCCGACTCCAGGTAAGGATGACGGTGCAGGTAACGCCAGGGTATTACTGCCTGCTGTATGTGAAGCGTATTCTCCGTAAAGTAACGATGTCCCGATGCATCCAGCGTTTGGCCGAACTGACCCGGACCGGTTTCTGGTTCAAAGGCATCGCGATCGAGGCGGAAGCGAAAATCGGCGCCTCTTACAGACAGGGGTTCACCTTTTTTTCTTGTGTACGTTATTACTCCGTCCTGCCCCCGGTTGTTGGCATATATCCAGTTGTCCACGCCCCAGCGAAGCGAGGTTATCTGCGCTTCCGAATTCGCCTTGAAGAAACCGGAAAAAATCACTTCCTGCAGGTCGGCTTTGTGATCGCCGGTGGTATCCTTTAAAAATAGAATATAAGGCGCTGCGGTAACCAGCAGTCCGCCTTTCCATGGCATGATGCTGGTAGCTTCCGAAAGACTGTCTGCAAAAGTTGTTGTCTTGTCTATCCGGCCATCTCCGTCGGTATCTTCCAGGAAACGGATACAACCCGCGGACTTTCCCGGCGTTTGTTCAGAAGGATAGTCGGGCATTTCCACCACATAGATATTTCCCTGTTCGTCAAAAGCCATATCGACAGGGTCCTTAACAAAAGGTTCCGCAGCAAAAAGGGATATTTCGAAGCCATCTGCAATTGTAAACTGCTTTAAAGCCTCTTCGGGAGAAAGCGGACCGGGATACCGTTTGGGCTGGCAGGCATATTGAAAAACGGATAAGCACAAAATAAAAAAAAGCAATTTTATCGGCTCGTGTCGCATCGTTTACAATTTGCGGTTAGCAATGGTCGCTTTCAAAGCTAGTGTCGGGGTCGAACAAATGCTTTTACTTTTTTGTGCAATCATGAAACTATCTTACCGTTATCACGACCTGGTTACAGGTTTTGCTTCTTCATCTCCGAAACGGCGTAGTCAACAGCGCGTGCCGTAAGCGCCATATAGGTAAGGGATGGGTTTTGGCAGGCTGAAGAAACCATACAGGCGCCGTCGGTTACAAATACATTGGGAGCATCCCATACCTGGTTGAAACGGTTTAATACAGCGTGCCGCGCATCAGCCCCCATGCGCGCGGTGCCCATTTCATGAATGCCTCTTCCCGGAACAGCGCCCCTGTCTGTCGCTTCAATTTCTTTTACGCCTGCCTCATGCAACATTTCGGCGGCATCGGCGAGCATATCGGTCCGCATCTTTTTTTCATTCTCACCAAACTGTATATGTACAGACAACTGCGGTAATCCCCATTTATCGCGATGCTCGTGATCCAGCCTGATATGGTTCTCTGCATAGGGAAGCGTTTCTCCAAAACCGGAAAGACTGACGGTCCATGCACCGGGTTCGATAAGCGTTTCCTTTAGTGTAGGGCCGATCTGCTTTTCATCTGCATTGCGGTTCCAGCCCTGCCTGCCCGCGCTACCCTGGAAACCAAAGCCACGAACATAACTTCTTCCTTCTTCAGCAAGGTTCCTGTAACGGGGTATATAAATACCTGTGGGCCTGCGGCCGAAAACATATTTATCGTCGAACCCTTCGATAATACCCGAAATACGAATGCCTGTGTGATGGTCCATCACATTTCGTCCCAGTTGCCCGCTGCTGCTGCCAAGGCCTTCCGGCCATTCTTCGGTAGCGGAATTCATCAACACCCATGCGCTGTTGAAAGCTGATGCGTTCAGAAAAACGATCCGCGATTTGTATTCAATTGTTTGTTTGGTATGGGCATCAAGTATTTCTACACCGGTCACTTTGTGGGCCTTCCGGTCATACAGTAACCTGGTTACAATGGAATCGGGGCGAAGGGTTAATTTACCGGTAGCCAGGGCGGCGGGAAGCGTGGCGGATTGTGTGCTGAAATAGCCGCTGAATGGGCAGCCCTGCTGGCAACGGTTGCGGTACTGGCAGGGACCGCGGTTGCCGATTTTCTGAGAATGATTGGCGGTGCGGCCAATGATCATGTGCCGCCGGTTGCCGTACCGCTCTTGTATGCGTTTGGCGATGGCTTGCTCAGCTACGCTCATTTGCATAGGCGGCAGATAGATTCCATCGGGCAACTGAGGCAAGCCGTCACGATTGCCGCTTACGCCTACAAAACGCTCCACATAATCGTACCAGGGCGCCAGTTCCCGGTAACGCAAGGGCCAGTCAATAGCGGTTCCATCGGCCCGGTTGGCAGCAAAGTCAAGGTCGCTCCAGCGGTATGATTGCCGTCCCCAGGTCAGCGACCGGCCGCCGACCTGGTAACCCCTGTACCATTCAAACGGCTTTTGCTGCTGGTAGGGATGAAGAACATCATTTACAAAAAAATCCTGCGATGCTTCGTCGAATGCATAATTGCGTTGCTGTATCAGATGATCATGCCGGTCGTGTTGCGTGATATTGCCGCGGTGTGGCAGTTCCCACGGATGAAGGGTAGCATGGGGATAGTCTTTGATATGTACCACATTCCTTCCCCTTTCAAGCAATAGCGTACGCATGCCTTTCTCCGTCAGCTCTTTGGCAGCCCATCCGCCGCTGATACCGGAGCCTACTACTATTGCGTCGAAATAATCAGGCATGATCCCAGGCTTTTCTCAGAAACCGCAGCCAGTTGCCACTGAACACCTGTTCGATATCATTGGCGGAATAACCCCGGTCGGAAAGCAGTCCGCCAATTTGCTGCAGGCCGGAAATCCGGTCGAGGTCCCAGGGCGACTGCTCGGTACCGAAGATACCATCCAGGTCGCTTCCAATGGCAATATGGCGGCTGTTGCCGGCAAGCTGGCAGATATGGTCCCAATGGTCGATCAGCCTGTTCAGGGTGATATCGAGCTGCCAGGGGTCTGAAACAGTATCAATAAAACGGATATCGAGGGCCCAGCAATCGAGCATGCCACCGATAACAGCGTCACGTTCGATCAGTTGCCGTATCTGGTCATCGCTAAGCTGACGTTGGTTGGGAACCAGGCTGCGAACATTGCTGTGGCTGGCCCATACGGGGCCTTTGTATATTTTCATTACCTGGTCAAACCCTTCGTCGGTGAGGTGTGTAACGTCAACGATCATGCGAAGCTTGTCCATTTCCTGCAGCAGGGCAAGGCCGGCAGGTGTCAGTGGTCCCCGGCTCCTGGTGCCCGGCGCATAACGTCCCGGCCCGAAATGCGACAAACCCACCGCTCGCAAGCCATAATCATAGGCTTTGTACAAATAGGAAATATCCACCAGCGAATCGGCGCCTTCAAGACTAAGAATATATCCTATGGGCTTGTTCTCACCGGGTTCCTGCCATTGGCGCAAATGTGATTCCAGCTCTTCCGCATTGCATATCTGCCTCATTTCTCCAAGGGCTTCCATTTCACGGTACCAGGCCAGTTGCGCCTGGGTCATCGCCCATGCCTGTTGCGGAGAATGCCAGCCGCCCATGCTGCCGGGCGCTGCCACCCGCGACAATTGTGTGGCCACCACCAGCCCGATATTCCCTTTGCGTAACTCGGGCAGGCACACGGTTCCCTTTCCCCGGTCGGGCTTATCCGGCATATTCCGTTCTAGCAGCCTGATTTCATCCAGCGGCCTCGTCAGATCGCGGTTCCATTCAATGGCATTCATGGCCAGGTCAAGGTGCGCATCTATGATCAGGGGTGTGCTCATATCGTCCTTTATTTAACACCTGGATAGCGGTTCATCAGGTCCGTAACCTGGTAGCTGAAATCAAGCAGCAGTGAGTCCCAGAAAGCCGCTTCACCCGGTGCATAGTGATAAAATCCCTCTCCGTTTTCCATGCCGCGTGCGCCCGATAAAAGGATTTGCTGAAAGAAAGCAGGTGGCGCAGTGTCTTTACTGAGTGATGGGTTGAGGTCTTTCATTACTATCCCGTAAATAAAAGTGCCCATAATATCCATATAGCGGAAATGTCCCGAAAAAGGCAGGTAGTAACCGGGGTCGTTACGGCAGGCCCGGTCGATGTCTTCCCGCTCCACATATTCTTTATCGACCAGCCACAATGCCTCCCGGATCAAGGCTGCCATCAGGCGCCCCCGGATGCTGAAGCCATTCGTTAATCTATACGGGTCTTTCTGCCAGTTTTCCTGCGCATAGTTATGCCAGTAGGCGGCCAGGGAAGGATCGGTTTTTTCGTTGCTGATTATTTCAAGGAATTTAGTAGTATGTGCAGGTTCCACCCAGTTCATACCCAGCAAACGGGTCGGAATGCTGCATAACGGCTGCAATTCACTGAGCAGAACGGCATCCATACAAATGGCAACGGTGCATGCTGCCGGCGATCGCTTTTCCCAATAAGAAAGCAATGCTGCCTGGGCGCCGGGATCTTCGCGGGCAAAAAGCAATACCAGTTCACAGCCGGCGGGTACTTCGTCTGCTATATGGAGATACCTGTCAGCCGGCGCATCGGGAAAGTGGCGTACTGCTTCGGTCAGCAGGTCATCTATTCTTGCCGAAAACAGTCCGCCTGTTTCCTGTGTCAGCCAGACTTCTTCGCCGGCCAACAACAGTGCGACCGATACGGTTGCCGCCAGGCGCTGATCGCCCGCTACAAAAATTTTCTTCCGACCCAACAAATTCTTCATCGTACTGCTTTACAGTTGTTTTAATACGATTCGTGCCGTTTCGATTGCCTGGTCGATATCTTCAGGGGTATGGGCAGCGCTTATATACCAGAGTCCGCGGCCGATAATCCGGATGCCGCGATCATGCATGGCTGCGATGAACCTGCCCTGCATCGTTTTATCATATTGAAAAGTATCGCGGTAGTCGGTCACTTTTTGCAACGAGGTAAACCCGGTATGAAAAACCGGTCCTGCTCCCTGCACCAGCAGCGGAAGCCCCGCTTCTGCGGCGCAGGTCCGCAGCCCCTCGATGAGGCGGTTTCCCAACGCAAACAAACGGGGATATGGGTTTTCTTTTTCCAGGATATCCACCGTCGCCAGCGCTGCTGCAATACCGGCATTCCATGCATTCATGGTGCCCGCATGAATAACCTCGCCGGTGGCGATCAGTTCCATCCAGCTCCGCTTTCCCACGATCGCGCTTACGGGATAACCGCTGCCCATGGCTT
>JAKPBL010000346.1 GCA_029778965.1 Bacteroidota bacterium | reverse complement strand
ATTGAAAGATTTGCCGGCGATAGCCATCAAAGGAAAAATGCTGCCAGGCGAGCCCTTTCACGTATCGGAGAAAAGGCGTATAGCCTTGTTTTCAATAACTGCGAACATTTTAAAAACTGGGTATTACATGGTGAGGATAAAAGCAGACAGGTAATAACTTTTGGTGCGACAGCGGCAACAGCCAGTGCCGGGTTAATTGTTTTAGGGAATACCCTTGATAGTAAATCAGTTAAGAAAACCGGGTTGGTTATCGGCCTATTGTTAATTTTGTTCGTTTTTTTCGCCTTTTTTATCTGGATGAATAAACAAAATAATAATACACCCCAACCTTATAGACCACCCGACGGGCATAGGGGCTGACATTATCACAAATGCGCAATAGTAGCGGGCGATTAATATATATAATCACCCGCTTTCATTGTCACCGTTATTGCACAGTTTCCTTCAGTGTAAACACTGTATTATCGCCGTATGTGTTCAGGTATGCTTTGTCGTTAATATTGCCGGGATTGATGTTTACAAAGTTTCCGTTGGACAGCCTTACTTCAATGGAGTACTTATTGAGCTTGGCGGTGGGTATGCTAAAGCTCACCCTCCCCAGCTCATCCACGTTGCCGCTGGTGGTTTCGCTTAATGTAGTATCCCTGTACGATGTCATTTTTAGCTGGGCAGTCACATTCTGGTGCAGCCATAGTTTCACTTGCTTTATATCCGGCTTGTCCAGCAGGATCTTGTCATTTTGCGGACATCTTTGTCGCCAATTCCATTCAGCCATTGGCCCACCTAACACCAGGTTTTCTTTGGCTAAACTAACCGGCGCCCGGAATTCATACCCCGCGGACGGTGTTATTTGTATTATGTGAAGGTAGCCATACCACTTGTTGTCACAGCTACGGCCCAGCTCACCCCTGCTGCAGCCTGGGATATCGGTTACTGCATACAGGTTTGTCTTTGAGCGGTCAATCATACCTATGGATGCAAGGTTCCTGCTTCCATCCCTTCTTCTTTCGGGCGGGGGCGGCAATTCGCAATTCTGCACAATAGCACCCGTTTCATTTTTGGAAAGAGTTTCTACATGTGTGTAGCCTACAGACGTTACTCTTACGCCTGCCGGCTTTATATACACCGATTTCATATCAGCACTGTAGGAAGTGCCCCCTCCTGGGCTTTGTGAAGCATTTACGGAAATGAGGGTTTCTGACTTGTTGTTAATGAACTTACGGGGAAAGGTATAGGTGGCGGAGCCGTTTTTGAAAATTATGGCGTCCTGCTCTATGGTGGTATCCTGCGAGTTGATGATTATTTTACAAAAAATACTGTCTGATTCCCGGGGAGCTGGCGAATAGCGCACCTTATACTGCCCGAAATTTTCTGCATCTTCAATACGATAAATATATACACCATTTCTAAGGTTGCATGTTTCCATACACGCCTTCCAATAGGGGTACGACATTGGATTGGTAGCCAGGATTGTGTAGTCCGTGTTTTGATAAATGGTTGTTTCCGACTCCGCCTTTGCAATATAGTCCTGCAGGGTTTTTCTAAACTGGTTGTAATCGAAAGTGCCGTTTACAATGCCGCCGAGCCAGGGTATCGGCACGCTACCGTCGTGATGAAAATCCTTTTTCATTTCCTCATATTCGCTTTGCGAAATGTTGAGCGCATACTTGGCAGTTAAGTAGTTGTTGGAGGAGTAGGTGTACATGTCTTTTCTAAGCGCAGCATTGCAATGTTCACAGTTTTGCGCAATGGCAGGGATGGACGCAATGGCTAGCAGCGTAATGAGCAGAGACTTCATTGTATTAGGCTTTTGGGTGTGCGAGTTTCTGAACGGCTTATTGCCGGGTAGGGCAGAATGCTATTGTTTTTGCGTTTCCACGGGAGGTAGAAAGATGGTACAGTTATAATACGGGCCGATTCAATGCTCTTTGAGGGGTGCGGGCTTATGTTTTTATGTCCGGCGGAACAACCAATGGCGGCGGCGCCCCTAAATTAACGTAGTTGGCAGCCGGCACAATACCACTTTCCGGGTATTGACCGAACAGTAAGCCACAAAGAGAATTTCGTTTTCCTTCTATGTCAAAGGTGAAGTGATTATTGCAGGGCCTGCAGGGCTTTTCTACGGATATCCTATCCAGGATAATGGCGCTATTGCCATACCCAAGGTAAGTACCTGCTGCGTGGATGATGTCGCCGGATTGTCCGCCCATGTAATTTGATCCCAGGTCCAGCCCCAATATGCCGGTCATGTTGTATCCTATTAGGAGGCGAGTTGTTTTTGCAACCTACATCAACTGCGCCGCCGCTTCATCAACGATCCAATGCAGCTCCCCTTTCTCAGGTCGAATACTTTGCGCGGGATAGAAGTCCATATTCGGTGCGCCCTGCAACACTTCTTTCAATGCCGGCGCTTTTGCTGCGCCGGTTGTCAGGAAGAGCACGCAGGCCGATGCATTGGCTACGGGCCTGGTTACCGTTACCCGGAACATATCCTGCTGCTGCAAAAAGAAAGCGGCGCACCAGCGATTGATTTCATGCACTACTTCCGTGCCGGGAAAAAGCGACAACGTATGCCCGTCGTCGCCCATGCCCAGCAGCAGCAGGTCGAAGCTATGCGGCTGCCCGTCGAAATAACGGTGCAGCAGTCGCTCATAGGCGTGCGCCGATTCGGCAGGGTCGGCATAGCTGGTATCCATCAGGTGGATATGGTCTTCGGGTACCGGTACATGATTGAGCAGGGTATCATAGGCCATCCTGGCATTGTTGCGGTCGTCTTCCAGGGGCACATACCGCTCATCACCCCAGAATACATGCAGCTTCGACCAGTCGACCTGGTCGCGGTAAGGCTCCGCGGCCAGCAACTCGTGCAGGCGTTTCGGCGTGGAGCCGCCCGATAAACCGATCGTGAACCGGTCCTGCTTTTGCAATACATGCCGAATGCGGTTCACGATAAAACCCGCGGCGGCCTGCGCCACGCTTTCGGGATTGCTGCAGATATGTATGGAGGGTGTCGTCATGGTTATTCTTTGTGTGGAGGCGGCAGGGTAACCCAGTTCCGGCCGTCGCGGGCGATCAGCGCTTCCGCGTCTTCCGGTCCCCAGGAACCCGGCGCATAGTTGGGGAAATCAACCGGCGGCCGGCTGGTCCAGGCTTCCAGTATGGGCATAATAATACGCCAGGCAGCCGCTACCTGGTCTTCACGCATAAAGAGAGTGGCGTCGCCTTCCATCACATCGAGCAGCAGCGTTTCGTATGCTTCAGGCTCTTCTTCGGTATAGGCGTCTTTGTAGCTGAAGATCATGTCGACCGGGCTGAGCGACACGCCCTGCCCCGGGCGCTTGGCCTGGAAACGCAGGCGGATATCCATCTCGGGCGCGATGCTGATCGTGAGCCGGTTGGGGCGCCAGGTATCGGCGGCTTCCGGTGGAAACGCGTAGTTTGGCGCGGCTTTGAACTGGATGGTGATGATGGTTTCCTTTTCATTCATCCGCTTGCCGGTACGTACGTAAAAAGGCACATCCTGCCAGCGCCAGTTGTCGATGTAAAATTTTACAGCGGCAAATGTTTCGGTGTCCGAATCGGGCGCCACATTTTTCTCCTGGCGATAGCCCGGCACTTCTTCGGCGCGCATCCATCCCGGCCCGTATTGGCCGCGAACGGCATGTGCATGCACCTGTTCCGTACTGATTTTACGGATGGCATGCAGCACATCGACCTTCTTGTTCCTGATCTCGTCGGCGTCGAAACTCACCGGCGCTTCCATGGCCACCATGCACAGCAGTTGCAGGATATGGTTCTGCACCATGTCGCGCAACGCGCCCGACGATTCATAGAAATCGCCGCGGCCTTCCACCCCAACGGTTTCTGTTACGGTTATCTGGATATGGTCGATGTAGTTCCGGTTCCAGATGGGCTCGAACAGCGCATTGGCAAAACGCAGGGCGAGGATGTTCTGCACCGTTTCCTTGCCCAGGTAATGATCGATGCGGTATATCTGCTTTTCGTCGAACATGCCGGCGAGCAGCTTGTTCAGCTCCAGCGCGCTTTGCAGGTCGTGCCCGAAGGGCTTCTCCACCACCACACGCGTGCATTTGGTATCGGCGCAAATGTTCAGCGGACCGAGCTTCGACACGATGCCGGGCACCAGTTGCGGCGCCACCGCCAGGTAAAAGATCACTTGCGGGTGCTCGCCGTATTCGGCTTCTTTCTGCTTTACGATGTCGAGTATTTTCTGGTATTCTTCTTCTTTCTCGGCGTCCATTTGCAGGTAGCTGATACGCGACGAG
Organism: Bacteroidota bacterium; assembly: GCA_029778965.1. Classification (GTDB taxonomy): domain Bacteria; phylum Bacteroidota; class Bacteroidia; order Chitinophagales; family Chitinophagaceae; genus Flavihumibacter. Next base: position 18,690 of record JAKPBL010000346.1, on the reverse strand, counting down.
AAAGTAGCCCACGAGCCGTTCTGGTCGTCTTTCCGGCGGCTGAACTTATTAATGCCGTTCAGCAGGTGTGTGCGATAGGCGTTGTCGTCGTACGGGCGGCGGCTGATGCCCACGATATCGAATTTCTCGGGCATCCAGTTGTCGATGAACAGGTTATAAAGCGCCGGAGAAAGCTTCCGGTGGTTGAGGTCGCCGCTTCCGCCAAAAATAAAAATGAGGGCCGAAGGCGGTCTTTTATGGGGTGAAGGCATTGTACTGTTTTATCGGTTTCAGGTCCATTGGGTATGAAATTTCCCTTCTTTATCGATGCGCTCGTAGGTATGCGCCCCGAAATAGTCGCGCTGCGCCTGCAGCAGGTTCAACGGAAGGCGGGCCGAGGTATATGCATCATAATAGGTAAGCGCTGTCATATGCCCGCCGGCAGGGAAGCCGTTGGCGGCCGCCAGGCCGATCACTTTTCGCAACGATGAAATATTCGCTTTTACGAGCGACGCGATGGCATCATCAAGCAGGAGATTGGGAATGGAAGGCGTACGCAGGTAGGCTTCATAGAAGGTTTCCAGCAGGGTGGAACGGATGATACAGCCGCCGCGCCACACTTTCACCGCGTTTTGCAGCGGTATATCCATGTTCAGCTCCGACGATGCCGTTTGCAGCATGGCCATACCCTGCACATAGCTTAATATGATGGAGGTGTACAACGCTTTTTTATAATCATCGGTCATCGCTTTGAAATCGCCGGCGCTGTTAACGGGCTTGTCGTGCAGTTTGCTTGCCTCCACGCGCTGGCTTTTGATCGCCGAAATATTCCGCATGGTAACGGCCATGTCGATGGTGGGAATGGCCACACCCATATCCATCGCGATCTGGGTGGTCCATTTGCCGGTGCCTTTGGCCCCGGCCTTATCAAGGATCATATCCACCAGGTCGTTGCCGGTGTCAGGGTCTTTTACCTTGAAGATATCGGCGGTGATCTCGATGAGATAAGATTTCAGTTCGGCTTCGTTCCAGGCGGCGAATGTTTCCTGGATCTGCCGGTTGCTAAACCCCGCGCCGTGGTGAAGCAGGTGATACGTTTCGCAGATCAGCTCCATAATCGCATACTCGATACCGTTATGAACCATTTTTACGAAATGGCCGGCGGCGCCTTTACCCATATAATCGACGCAGGGTTCGCCGTTTACCTTGGCGGCGATGGCCTGCAGCACCGGTTTAAGGTGTTCCCAGGCCTCCTTATTGCCACCCGGCATCATAGACGGCCCGAGGCGGGCGCCTTCCTCACCGCCTGAAACACCAATGCCAATGAAATGCAACCCTTTGGGTTGCAGGTACTCATAACGGCGAAGGGTATCCGTATAGTAGGTATTGCCGCCGTCGATGATAATGTCGCCGGGACTTACCAGCGGCAGCAGGCTTTCGATCACATCGTCGACCGGTTTGCCGGCGGGCACCAGTATCATGATGCGGCGCGGCGTGGCAAGCTGGCTGACCATTTCCCCCAGGCTGTTAACCCCTTTGACCACGGTTCCTTTGGTGGCGGTCTCTTCCAGTGCTCTTGTTTTCTCGGGATTGGTGTCGAAGCCGATGGCTTTGAAGCCATGGTCGGCTATATTCAGCAGCAGGTTGCGGCCCATGACACCCAGGCCGACCATGCCGAAATCATATAGTGGTTGATCCATTGTACTTTTTTGGGTAGCCAAAGTTAAGTACAAATGGTTTTATGCTTTGCCGGCTTTATAACCACGGATGCTGTAATACAGGATATACAGGTAGGCCGGGAAGCTGCAGGTGGCGAATGCAGCCTGGGTGGAAAAGCCTGCTTTTTCATGCAGGTATGCGTACAGCGGCGGAATCACCGCCCCGCCTACAATTGCCATGATCAAAAAGGCAGAGGCAATGGCGGTAAAGCGGCCCAATCCGTCGATGGCGAGCGGAAATATCGCGGGCCACATCAGCGCATTGGCCAGCCCCATGAGAATGATCAGCGCAATGGCCAGGTATCCGCTGCTGAATAAAATGCCGATGCTCAGCACCACGCCGAGGATGGCGGAATATTTCAGCGCTGCGTGCTGGCTCAGGTATTTGGGAATGGTGAAAACGCCGATAATATACCCCACCAGCATGGCCGCAAGGGTCATGGGCGTGAAGTTTTTCGTCACCTGGAGGCTCATGCCGAGCGAAGTGCCGAAGGGGCCGATGGCATCGCCCGCCAGCACTTCCACGCCTACATACAGAAACAGACAGAGCACGCCCAGCCAGAGGTGCGGAAACTGGCCGATGGTTTTTCCGGTAGCGGCGCTGGCGGTTTTCGCTTCTTCGGGTTCGTTTATCTCGGGCAGCGCGGAGAAATAGATCCATACCGCCAGGGCCGCCAGGGCGATGGCAATCACGATATAAGGAGTTACGATCCGCTGCGACAACTCGGCGAGCAATTGCTCTTTGGTGGCGGCATCGGTAGCGGTTTTGAGGTTGTTTTCGATGCCTTCGGCGTCTTTCAGCACAATGGCGCCGAGGATAAGCGGGCTCAGAATACCGGCCACCTTATTGCAGATACCCATGATGCTGATGCGTTTGGCGGCGCTTTCGATAGGGCCGAGAATGCTGATATAAGGGTTCGAAGCGGTTTGCAGCAGGGCGAGTCCGCTGGCCTGGATGAACAGTCCGGTAAGAAAGAGCGGGAAGCTGCGATCGTTCGAAGCGGGGATAAAGAGCATACTGCCGATGGCCATAACGGCCAGCCCCAGCGCCATTCCTCTCTTATAACCCGTTACACGAAGAATGCGGGCCGAGGGCAGGGCCAGGAAAAAATAGGCCATATAGAAAGCCGAAGTAACAAAAAAGGCCTGGGTGGTTGTTTTCAGCTCGCACACCAGCTTCAGGAAGGGGATCAGGGTGCTGTTAAGCCAGGTAATGAATCCAAACGCGAAGAAGAGGATGCCGATGATGAGGATCGCATATCCCCGGCGGTTCGAGCCTTGAGCAGTCATAATGGTTGTTTGAGTAATGAAAATACGGTTTCAGTAGCTTAGTTTAAAAAGGGATTGATCTCAATCGTTTGCATAGGCTATTTTTGACGGATCAAGAGCTGTTTATGGCGAAATCACGCAAAGCCGCGCTGGGCTTTATTTTCGTTACCCTATTGGTGGATGTTACGGGCCTGGGCATCATTATCCCGGTGATACCCAAATTGCTGGAGGGATTGATCCACGGCGGTATCAGCGATGCATCGCGGTACAGCGGCTGGCTGGGGTTTGCCTATGCGATCACCCAGTTTGTATTTGCGCCGGTGATCGGCAACCTGAGCGACCAGTACGGCCGGCGGCCGGTGCTCTTGTTTTCACTGCTGGGATTTGGTATCGACTATCTCTTCCTGGCGCTGGCCCCTACTATCGGCTGGCTTTTTGTGGGCCGCATTTTTGCCGGTATGTTCGGCGCCAGCTTTACGACAGCGGCGGCCTATATAGCCGATATCAGCACCGCTGAAAACCGGGCGCAAAACTTTGGTATGATCGGCGCTGCTTTCGGCCTGGGCTTTATCATCGGGCCAGTTTTGGGCGGATTGCTGGGGCATTATGGTCCGCGGGTGCCTTTCCTGGCGGCGGCCGCACTGAGTGTGCTGAATGCCTTGTACGGGTTTTTCGTGCTGCCGGAATCGTTGCCGGCAGAAAACCGGCGCGCGTTCGACTGGAAACGGGCTAACCCGCTCGGGTCGCTGATCCAGCTAAAGAAATATCCCGCGGTAGCGGGACTGATCGTAACCCTGGTGCTGGTATATGTCGCCGCCCATGCGGTACAGAGCACCTGGACCTTTTTCAATATTTACAAATTCAACTGGAGCGAGCGGCTGATGGGCTATTCGCTGGGCTTTGTGGGACTGATGGTGGCCATTGTGCAGGGCGGCCTGATACGGCTGGTCATACCCCGGCTGGGCAATGAGCGGAGCGTCTATACCGGGCTGCTGCTCTACAGTGCGGGATTTGCGTTGTACGGAATAGCCACCCAGAGCTGGATGATGTTTGCCTTCACCGTGGTGTACTGCCTGGGCGGTATTGCCGGTCCCGCCCTGCAGGGCATCATATCATCGGCTGTGCCCGCCAATGAGCAGGGCGAGCTGCAGGGCGCGCTGACCAGCCTGATGAGCGCCACCTCGATCGTGGGACCTCCGTTTATGACCAATCTTTTCTCCTTTTTTACCAGCGCCGAAGCGCCGGTGACTTTACCGGGTGCGCCCTTCCTGGCGGCGGCATTGATGATGTTGCTGGGGTCGTGGCTGGCATACAAGAGCCTGCATCCGGGCAGGAAAACAGGTGGCGGCCCCGCCTGAGAAGGCTGGCGAGGCGGCCATGCCACGGAATGATTAGCGTTTAATTAATGTAATACTGGGAAAATTGCAGTATATTTGCGGCGCTATTTGAGTTATGATCCTTTGGATCGAGTTATTCTGCTACGCATCTCTGCTAATGAGTTTCTCCCTCCCTGAATCTGGTGCTCATCAATTTTTTATCATTTTTTTCAAACATGAACATTTACGTTTCAAATCTGAGCTTCAATGTTGAAGACGAAGACCTGAGAGAATTTTTCACCGAGTATGGTGAAGTATCATCTGCCCGTGTTATCATGGACAAATTCACCAACCGGAGCCGCGGTTTCGGCTTTGTTGAAATGCCTGACGATGCGGCTGCTGAAAAAGCAATTGCCGAACTCGACGGCGGTATGGTAGAAGGTCGCGCTATCCGCGTAACCGTTGCCAAGCCGAGAGAAGAGAAGGCGGGCAATGGCGGTAACCGTCGTTCTTTCAGCAACAGCGGATCTAACCGTTGGTAATAACTGAATTAGTTTATGGTTTATAGTCTATGGTTTATGGTTAGTTAGAAGTTCAGAACCTCTACTAACCATAAACCATAGACTATAAACCATAAACCTTCTTAGTATATTTTTTCCGTCCGGGTCAGTTTCCCCTCCGCATTGAGTCCTTCAATAATTACCCGGATCTTTTTAGCCACATCATTGTTATAGAACGTGAAGAAGATGCGCCGGTTGTTCTTATCGGTGTAAATGGCCGGGTTCCAGTACAGCGTGGTGCGCAGATCAGGCTGCGTGTTGGCCTCATCGTATTTCTCGTAGTCGGGTGAGAAAAATTGTTTCACCGCCTGGTATCCCGCTATTTTATACGCATTCAGTCCCTGCACATTGTCGGGCTTGTTCGCTGTCCCCTTTTTGGCATATACGGCAATGGCGCCACCGGCGCCGCCGGAGCCACCCATAAATGGCGGACGAAAGACCTTGATCATCGCGATGTCGTTCATATTCATGCCCTGGATCATGCTGATGTCACTGGGCATTTCATTGTAATAAAGCAAAGGTGTTCCTCCGCGCCAGCTCATCGACATTTGCGCTCCGGCGCCCGATATCTGCAGGCCGGCCACTTTTCCCTGCAGGTACTGCAGCACGGTCAGCGCGCCGCGCGCCAGCGGATCGTCGTCTAACACGAATGTATAACCGTCGCCACCGCGGAAAAGCCCCGAAGTGTATTCGGCATCCATCGTTTCTTTTTTCGATTTGGTTCTGGCAACCACGGTAACGCCTTCCAGTGTTTTGACCTTGTTTTTTTCATCTATTGACTCAAGGTTCTTCAGGGCAATGGAGTTGTTTTTCGCAATGATATCTCCCGGGAACCTGGGCAGGTGAAAAGCGAGGCTGCTGTCGGCTTTGAACGGAGTGGGCTTAAGCAGGAAACCCGGTTTCATATCGAAGATGGCCTTGGTGGTAAGCAGCTTGCTTTTGTCGTTGTTGAACTGGTAGTAGAGCCTGGCTGTGTCGTAAAACAGCATGCCCGACAACTCGAACTTGCCGTCCTGGCCCACGGGAAACGTGAATACGTCCTGACCCTGGCTCTTGGTTTCCATAATGGCCGTCACCTCTTTCTGGTTGAGTTCCGAGCGGTTGAGGCCGCTGATGTTTCCCAAGATGGTAATGTAATTATCGGGCCGGTAGGTGATCTTCGGCCAGCGCTGCGCCAGCACGTCTTCCCATTTGAAACGGCGCCAGCCGTTGGTAAGCATTACCAGGTCGAGCGCTTTCGTTACAGAATCGGCCTCGCTGCTGAAATACCAGGCCGGGTTATGGATATACCCCCTGAGGTCGCTGGTAAGAAAAATATTGGAGTAGATATCGTCCTCTACCGTCTGCGGCGGGTTAAGCCCGGCATCGGTAACCGACAGCGAGAGGTTGCAGATGATGGTATCGGGCACATCGACCTGGATCACGTTTTTCCCTCTTTTATCGGTGCTTTTTACCGGCGTGTTCAGATCGGTGATGAAATAATAATCCTGGTGGTTGACAAAAACAATCCTTTCCGCCAGGGGTTTGTTCTGGTTGTCGAAAACGGTTAGCTGCACGATGCCGGTTGGCAGATCTTCACCGGGAATGGTGGCTTTCACGCCCTCGGTTTTGGCCAGGTTCAGCTTTGCCTGGTAAAGTATCTGCTGCTGTTGCTGGGCCACGAGGGTGAGCGACTGCAGGTTGTCGGAGGCATCGGCGCGGCGGCGCACGGCGAACAGGAGGCCGGCAGCAGACGGCGCTACTTCAAGCGATACATTGTTACGGGTTGTCTCTGGCAGTTTTGTTTTCTGCGGTTTACCGGCGGGGTCTTTCCAAACGGCAACCAGTCCGCTAACGGGACTGAGTAACCGAAAAGAGCCCATGCCGTCGTGTATCGATTTGAAGTCGACGACCTTGGCGCCCTTCGCATCCTGCACCTGTCCTTCCACGTTAAAGGGAAGCCCTCGCTGGTCATATGCTTTGAAGGCCATATTGCTTTCAATGCCTTCTACCAGGTCGCCGCCTTCGGAGAAGAACCCCAGGGTATAAACGGGCGAGGCCGGTTTTTTGGATGCAGTGTTCCTGGTGATAACGCCGATGGCGCGCGTATAAAGAAAGCTTTCGTCGAAGTTGAGCATCCACTGCGTATAAGCCCTGACGTACACAACCGAATCGGCATAATCGGCCGGGATGTCGAGCGCCGATGCCGAACCGGCCATGATCACCGGGGTAATACGCCGGTCGAGCACTTTGCCCTTGCTGTCGATCAGTTCCGCATACACGTTCTTGCTGATGTTCGACAGCACGTTGGACGCCATCAGGTAACATTTGAAGAAGATGGTTTCGCCGGGGTTGTAGGCGTTCTTATCGTAATGCAGGTACAGCTTTTCCTGGGGATAAGCGGTTTCGAGCTTGCTGAGCAGAGAGTCGATGGTTTGCGCGCGAAGCGAGCCGGCTGCAAACAACATTACCATCAGGAGTGAAAAACGGGTCCAATTCATCTTTTTCATAGACTGCGCACAGGATGAGGGGCCAATTTCCTTTATTTTTTGGACAATTCACCCGTCGGGTTCTACCCGACGGGTGAGAAGGCTAGCGGTAGCGTTCGAAAAATTCCCAGGTTCGCAGTAACTGGTCCATGCGCTGGCGGTTGTTACCGCTGCGGGTGATCTCGTGCGTGGCGCCGGGGTGACGAACATATTCAACCGGGCGATCCAGCACTTTCAGGCTTTTGTACAGTTGCTCGCTTTGGATCACGCCGGTACGCAGGTCGCTTTCACCGTGAAAAATGATATAGGGAGTGGTGATTTTGTCTACGTAGCTGATGGGCGACTCGCGCTCCAGTGTCTGCAGCACCTCGGGCTGCCAGGGGTAGCCGCCGAAATAATTCGGTACCAGCCGCCAGGCATTGCCTTCGCCGAAAAAAGTACGCAGGTCGTACACGCCGCGCTGGCTGCAGGCGGCGGCAAAACGATGGTCGTGCCCAAGAATATAAGCACCCAGGTAACCCGCATAGGAGCCACCCGTGAGGAACAGTTTCGAGGTATCGGTCCAGCCGGCGGCAACGGTTTCGTCGAGCGCATGCAGCACATCTTCCATCGGGCCCTTGCCCCAGTCGTTGACATTGGCGCGCAGAAACTCCTCGCCATAGCCACCCGAGCCGCGCGGGTTGCTGAATACAACACCATAGCCCTTGCCAGCGAAATACTGGAACTCGTGCCACATGCTGGCTTCACCGGGCCCCCACATGGCCGACGGGCCACCGTGGATTTCCAGTATTACCGGGTATTTCCGGCCGGCGGCAAAGCCGGCGGGTTTCATGATCCAGTATTCGACCGTAAGGCCTTTTTCATTTTTGAAGCTGTGCTTTTCGGGTATGCTGAGCGTTCGCTGCGCGAGCCAGCCGTTATTGAATCCCGTCAGCGTTTTTTCGTTCTTCGCGTTAAGATCGGCGGTGTACAGCTCGGAAGGATTTTGTACCGTCACTTTGCTGTACAGCAGCTTGTTGCCGCCGAGCGACAAAGCGCCGGCGCCCTCGTCGACAGAAGTCAGCGTCTGGAGCTTTTTTGATTTTATATCGAAGCGGAAAATAACCACGCCGCCATTGCTTTGCGCAAGTCCGTACACAGCCTCCTCTCCTTTGAACCGGATATTGGATTTGCTGCGGTCGAGAACGATGGGAATGAAATCTGCTTCTGTTCCGCCGGCGGGTACGATGGCCAGTTGCGGCACGTTTACAAATCCCTGCGGGCCATGTGATACCGCCAGCCATTTTCCCCCGGGAGAAACGGCCGCCACCGTATAGTTGTACTCTTTCTTGACAAGGAAGGGCCGGGGCGCTGCGCCGGTGGTATCGAGCAGGTAAATACCGGCGCCGAGGCTCCGGTCGGGATGGATCTGCTGATCGGCGCGCGCTGATACCAGCAGCGTGGCATTGCCGGTAAATTGCGGGGAATTGTACGTGTTGAAACCGGTGGTAAGCTGCCTGGGTGTGGCGCCGGGTATGGCTTTCACGAGAAACACGTGCTCCACATACATATCACCGTTAGTAGTGGATTCTTCCTGCAGGTTAAGCCGGTTTATCAGCTTGGCTTTCTTGTCTTTCTCGTTCAGTTGCAGCCAGGCCCGGGCTTCGGCAAGCGTACCATCGGGATTGGGACTGGCCTTGCTGTTTTGCAGGAAGTTGTTGTCGAGGCCCGGCCGTTCGGCAGGCCATGCGGGCAGGGCGCCGGTTTTGTTGTACACGGAATCATTGGCATATTCTCTCCAGGGGAAAGACATGGTAAAGGCGATGTACCGGGAATCGGGACTCCATTGCGGGTTAACGGCGCCATACCTGCCATTGGTGAGCTGCTGGGCTTCGCCGCCGTCGAGCGGCAGCAGGAATATCTGCGCCTTACCGTCTACGGCGCGTACGAAAGCAATGGTTTTGCCGTCGGGCGACAAGCTCATCTGGCCGGAAGATTCTTTCGCCGAAGTAAGCGCCCGCGGTTGCGGGCTGCCATCGGTATTAACGGTGTATAACTGCGTTTTATACTGGTATTCCCATTTCTTATCGGGTTCGGGGTCGATGCTGGTAAGCGTGAAATACGCTTTGGTGCCGTCGGGCGAAATGCCGGTAGCGCCAACGGTTTTGATGTTCAGCATATCAGATAGCTGAACCGGTTTCTGGGCCGACAGCTTTACAAAAACGACCAGCAGCAGCAGGGTGGCGATTGATCTCATGGCAGTGTAGAATGATTTGCCGGTAATTTAAAATCGAAAACGTTCGCTTGTCCGAATTGGCCCGATTTTATCGGCATTTACCCGTCGGGTGCCACCCGACGGGTAAATGCTGCTCATTCGATGACCAGCAGCCATCCTTTACCCGCCGGTACGGGAATGGGGTCGTTGGGTTTGAACACCGTTGCCTCCTGGAACCCCCTGATGGCGGGAGCCGTGATGCGGGCGCGGGCGGGGTCGATACCGAGCGCAGCCCAGTTGATCGCAAGGGTTACCGGTTTGTTTTCGGGCGCCCAGCTTGCTACCGACACCATTGCCTTTCCTGTTTTCCGGTACACCGTTGCGAGCACATTGGCATCGGATGTTTTCACCGGGCAATTCGGGCTCCAGTAACCGATCATGCTGGTACCCTGCATACCGAAGTCGTCCCAGCATTTCCAGATATTACGCGGATCGGCGTGCTCATCCCAGGGAAAACGGTTGGTCATGCCGTACACCATTCCCCGCCAGGGGTTACCGCCGGCTTCGAGCATTTCGCCCATGAGGCCGAAAGGAATACCGCTTACTTCAGTGAGAAAAAAGTCGGGGCTGTTGGCCTGGTAATCGAAGTACTCGCCGAACCATAACCTGTTGAGGTAAGGGAAATGCTCCATGTACAGGTTGGCGCTGTTGTTGAAGCCGTCGTTCTTATTGTACTGGTTGGCTGAATGCAGGTCGATGATACCGGGATGGTTATTGGCCGTCAGCGCGCGTTTAATACGTTTCATGGTAACTCGGTCGAAGGCCACGTCGTCGAGGTAAATGCCGTCGATACCCACGTTTTTCACCAGCCAGTCCATTCCTTCCACGTAATAGTTATGCCAGCGGCTCATGCCGCTGTTAACGATGGCGGCGTCTTTGATGGCGGGTACGAACCAGGCGGCAATATAGTCTTCGCGGATATGCTCCTGCAGCCAGCTAAACCCGCCGCCGGGACCGGAAGAATAAATCTCATGCCCGAGGCTGCGCAGCGGAAAGGTCTCATACGCCCGGTTCGATACTTCCCGCACGGTATTGTAGATCTTCACTTTCAGGTTTTCGCGGTGTGCCGAGTCGATATATCGCTTCATGGCCGGGAATTCGATAAAGGGATAATTGATCCAGGGATTGATGGCAGTGGCATGGTGGATATTGACCACGGTGGCGCCGGCAGCCACGATGGTATCGATGGGACTGTACCGGTGATAGAAACGGTTCGCCCACTGGAAATCGGTATTGATGGTATGGAAGGGCGTAATGAGGAGCGTGAAATTATACCAGAGCGTATCGCCTTTTTTCAGGGCACGTGCGCCGCTGGCACAGCGCACCAGCACGGTATCGCCTGCGCCGGTTATATCGATCGATCCTTTGTTGTTGTTGCCCCAGGAGGTAGGCAGGCGCAGCGGTTTCTGCAGGTAGAAATTCGTGTTCAGCGGACGGGAATATTGCTCATCGCGCAGGGAGAACTGGAGGCCGGCGTTGACGTTTCCGATCCACGCGCCATCCTGATTTTTGGTGGCCACCTCCCATTGCCAGTGAAACGCATCGGGACGGTAACCGCCTTTTTGCCCCAGCCCCATCAGGTAAGTGGCTGCCGTTTTGTGCAGGGGCATAAGCAGGCTTATATCATCGACCGCCATATCGTTGAGGGCCGTCAGCGCTACCCGGTAGTCGATAAAGCCATCGAACTCAAGGCTGCCATGCACGGTCATCGAGAGGTCTTTGCTGCCGCTGACCGCTTTCCATTGAATGGTGCCGGCGCTCTCTTTTTCATAGTTCAGCGTTCCGCCCGACAGCGGTTGTTCAGCACCGTTAGCACGCACCACGAACTGCAACGGCGAAGCCAGCACGGGATTCGGCTGCCGGCTCATGCCTGTCATTTCGGGGCTGAACCAGGTTTGTATTTTTTCCGGCAGTCCTTCGGGGCTAAGGCTTATATCACGACCCAGCAATTGTATCCGGTTACCCGTGCGCGTTAGTGGTGTATAGGGGGGAATAACGGTGTTTTCCTGGTAAAGGGTTGAGTTCAGCCAGTGAAGCCGGGTTTGTTTCCAGGGTGCCGAAATACCGCGGTCGGCCAGCGGCGTTCCTTTCACGACGATCGACAGCGGTACAGAAACATCGGCGCCGCTATTGGTTAATACACGGACCCTGCCGCGATAGATGCCCGGCGCCTGCGATACCGGAATATCGGCCAGGCACCAGAGGGCCTGCACTTTACCCGTAGCTACCTCCGCTGTTTTGACGAAAGGAGTGCCACGGTAGTCGATGCCGCCGGTATTGATGCATGAAAAAGCGCCGGCAGGTATCGATCGTCCATCACCGTTAGTAAGGTCTGTGAATTGCAGCGTGTTAACGGTAACCGGTTGCAGGGCATAGAGCCCGAGCTGGAAGCTGTAATGCTCGCCGGGAGCCGCTTCGCCCTTGAAAGCAGGGTTCGTTTGCGAGGCCCATTTAGCGGGAATATGATCCGTCATCCTGATCGGGTTGACCCGGTCTTCGCTGAAGAGCAGAAAATCTTTTCTTGCCGATTTTGTAACCAGCGACTGTACTTCCTGGTCACTGGCGATGACTTCCATCGGGTAAAAGCTGTTGAAAGCATCTATCGATTCAAAAGCCACGAGTTTTGCCGCGGGCGCTGGTGAAGGGGGAATGGACTTCAGCCAGGCGGCATCGGCATTGTTAACCGGCGACAGGTAAACGCCGCGCGGGTAGTTCGACCGTCCTTCGTTTTTATAAGGCAGGTAATAGATATAGTATATGCCCTTGCCCGATACGGGTTCGAAGACGATATCGCCTTCGAGCGCGCTCATGGTACGCACCGTGAAATTTCGGATGGTATGATTTGTTTTTGCGTCTACGACAATGATCTTTTTGGCTGCGGGGTTAACATCGGGCCGGCGCCAGGGCAGGATTATGCGCGTATGACGGGTGCCTGCGCCGTTGTATTCCACCACCGCACGGTGGTTGCCGAGAGAGTCGGCAGCCCAGGCATTTTTACCATCGCGCCAGGCAGGTTGTTGTGCATGGAGGAAGGCGGAAAAGAAAAGAACGGTGAAGAGAGGAACAAAGACTTTCATACCTAAATCTAAAAAACCCGGCGCAGAGCTGGCAAAAGAAATCCCGGCAATCGATTGCACCCTGTATTTGCCGGGGTTGGGTTACCTTCAAAGACGTCAACCAGTACTGCTATGCAACAGCTAACCGAAATATCAGCCGGCAAACGGCTTTTGTCGCTCGATGTAATGCGCGGACTGATCATGATTTTCCTGGCCGGAGAAGAGGCGGAAGTCTACCATGCCCTGGAGAACCTTACCAGCGAGGGTAGCTGGTCGCACGGCCTGGTGCAGCAACTTTTCCACCATCCCTGGAACGGGCTGCGGGCATGGGATCTGATACAGCCGGCCTTTATGACCATGGCCGGGTCGGCGCTTTATATCAGCACGGTGCAAAAGGCAAACAAGGGAATCGGTTGGGCGGAGAACTTCCGGCATGTGCTGGTGCGCTGTATCAAACTGTTTTTCCTGGGTATCGTTATCCACTGCATGTACCGGAACCGGCTGACCTGGGAGTTATGGAATGTGCTGACCCAATTGTCGGTTACCACCATCATCGCCTACCTGATCATACGCAAGGGTTATGTTTACCAGATAGTGGTTTGTGTTGCGCTGTTGCTGCTAACGGAATGCCTTTACCGGTTTACGCATATCCCCGGGTACGACCAGCCGTTTGTAAACGGCCACAATTTTGGCAACTATATGGACCTGGTATTGATGGGTAAGATCAACGGCGACGGATGGGTTGCCATCAATGTCATTCCCACCGCTGTTCATACAATTGCCGGTGTGTTGGCGGGAAAGCTGTTGGTGGAATCATTGTCTGGCCGCGAAAAAATAAGCAAGCTGCTGACGGCAGCCGGTATTTGCCTTTTGCTGGGGTTCGGGCTCGACTGGCTGCATATAACGCCCATCATTAAGCGAATTGCCACCAGCTCTTTCACCCTCGCATCGCTTGGCTGGGTGTTCATTACCATGGCGTTCCTGTATTGGATACATGATGTCAAACACCTCAACAAATATGCGTGGATGGCCATTGTGGTGGGAACCAATGCCATTTTCATGTATATGTTCTTCAGCACGGTGGGTTTGCAGTGGTTCAATGGTTTCGTGGGCATTTTCGTGAAGGGCGGGCTGGAGCTGGCAGCGGTGCCCGAGGCCATACGTAACCTGGTTAGCGCGCTGGTGGTGCTGGCGTTGGAGTGGTATATCTGCTATTTTTTATACAAGAAGAAAGTGTTCATCAAGCTTTGATCAAAGCTTTTTGTGCACTACCAGTGTTCCTTCGATCAGGATGTTCTGCGGTGGCTGCTCTCCGTTTTCGATCAGTGAGAGGAGTATTTCAGCCGCTTTGGCGCCCTGCCTGGTGGGATACTGCTCTATGGATGCCATCGGCGGATTCTCGAGGTATTTGGTAATGGGCAGGTTGGCATAGCTCACGAAGAAGATGTCTTTATTGTTACGTATCTTCTTTGTCTTCAGGTACTGGATGGCGTCGAGCACCACATAATCATGAACGGCCAGGATGGCGGTGGGCGGCTGGCGCAGGCTCATCAGCGTTTCCATGGCGGTGGCGGTGCCTTCGGGTGTAAGGTCGCAGTAGGCGACCAATTGCAGGTCGATCTTAAGCCGTTTTTTTTGCATCACCGCCATATAGGTATCTGTTCGCTCTTTCGATGATTTCATCTCCTTAGGTCCATTGATAATGCCGATGCGCCGATGACCCTTTTCCATCAGAAAGCTGATCGCCTCATAGGTGCCCTGCGGCATATTGAATGCCACTTTGCTGAAGTCGGATGAGCCAGGCACCCGATCGAAAAACACCACGGGGATGCCGTATTTTTCCAGGGCCTTGAAATGATCCAGGTTCTTGGTATGCTTCGACATAGATACGATAATACCATCTACACGCTGGTTTTTCATGGCCAGTATGATGTCTTTTTCCCGCTCTATGTTGTCGTTCGATTGTCCTATCAGCACATTGTACCGGTGGGCGTTCGCCACGTCTTCAATACCGCTGATGGCTCCGGCAAAAAAGTCTTCGATCAGGAAAGGCAGCACCACCCCGATGGTATGCGAACGGCCTTGTTTGAAAAAAATGGCGGTTTGGTTAGGTTCGTAACCCAGCTCGGCGGCCAGCTTCTTTACTTTTTCCTTGGTACCCAAGCCGATGCTGGGATGGTCATGCAGCGCCCGCGAAACAGTTGACACCGAGATGTTTAACTTTTTCGCGATCTCCTTTATAGTGGGTACCTTCTTATTGAGCATGAAAGAACAACTTTATAAGCCGCGGCGGCGCTGTTTCCGACTGCTTCGAAGATAGCATAAGTTTCGGAAGGGGCCTGCCGGTCATGGAATAGAGACTGTTGGCGACAGTCGCCCGCTGCTTTTCGGCGGCAGCAATATTTCGCTAACTTTGCGCCAGATTTTGTTGTTATGAGTACTGTTGTCACCCCCCCGCCCGCATTGACCGCCAAAGATTTTTCGACCGACCAGGAAGTGCGCTGGTGCCCGGGTTGCGGGGACTATTCCATTCTTGCACAGGTGCAGAAAGTGATGCCGGGGATCGGCATACCGAGAGAAAACATCGTTATCATATCGGGTATCGGCTGCAGCAGCCGGTTTCCGTATTATATGAATACGTATGGTATGCATTCGATACACGGAAGGGCTACAGCCATTGCCAGCGGGCTGAAAGCCGCGCGCCCCGAATTGAGCATCTGGATCGTAACGGGCGATGGCGACGGTCTCAGTATCGGTGGCAATCATACCATCCACCTGCTGCGCCGGAACTTCGACGTAAACCTGATGCTGTTCAATAACCAGATCTACGGACTTACCAAAGGACAATATTCACCCACTTCCGAAGAGCATAAGATTACCAAAAGCACGCCTTTCGGATCGATAGACCATCCCTTTAACCCACTGGCGCTGGCCATGGGCGCCGATGCAAGCTTCATTGCCCGGAGCATGGACCGCGATCCGAAACACCTGCAGGAAATGCTGGTACGCAGCCACCGTCACCGGGGCGCCTCCTTCCTGGAGATTTACCAGAACTGCAATATTTTCAACGACGGTGCCTTCGAGATATTCACCGAAAAAAGCAGCAAACCCGAGCACGCCTTGTTCCTGGAACAGGGAAAACCCCTGCTGTTCGGTCCCAATAAAGAAAAGGGCATTAAGCTCGACGGCTACCGGCCGGTGCTGGCAGACCTGGCCAACGGCGCATCAGCCGACGACTGCTGGATACACGACGAGCGCGATTTTTTTAAGGCCCAGCTATTGGTAAGGTTGTTCGATGATCCCCAGCGGGAAGGTCATTTTCCGCGTCCCTTTGGCGTTTTCTACGAAACGGAAAGGGCCTGTTACGAAGACAGCCTCCGGTTACAGATCGAAGAGGCGCAGGCACTGAAAGGGATGGGCGACCTTGACCGGATTTTAAGCGGCAGCGAGGTATTTGAGATCGCCTGATCCCCTTATTTGGGTATAATCACCGGAAATAAGCAGGAAGATGCAACCCCCGGCGGCAAAGTCCTGTCAGTATGCAGGAAAAAAAATGCCAGCGATTGACATCGCCGGCCTGTGCTTACCTCTGAAACCACAAAAAGAAAGAGGTGTATATGGGTTTTCAATAATCTTGCGTACGATCTGGTTCTGCCCCCGCCGGGACACAATACATCCAAAAAAATTCAAAGGGGAGTGACGATCAGCGTATTTTTCGAAGGATACTAAGCTGGTGAGCGCTGCAGCGGGTTACCCCGGCAGGCCGCGTTTGTCTTAAAAGGAGCCTAAAAATAGTGTTCGTTTGCGTACTATGCAAACAATTCGTCGAATTTTTTCTACTATGGCAATTGATAATGACCTCTTTTGTGGTTATACCACCACACCGGGGCGGTTTTTTTCATCAGCGTATCGATGTTCCGCATGCCCACCAGGTTCCACACCCCCTTAAGCTTTCCTGCAAAAGACGACTGCAAGGCGCGCAGGCTCATGGCAAAACCACTGTCGAGGTATTCCATGTGGTGCCAGTAGCCGGCCGGCATGAACAGTGTATCGCCGTGTTCGAGGGTCAGATCGAACCCGCGTGCTTTGTTCAGGTCCGGGTATTTGCCGAGGTCAACCTTGCTGGCACCGGGCTCATAATATTTTTCGAAATTGGCGAAGCTCAACACTTCCCAGGGTTTCCGGTAGAGATGATGCTGCTCTTCGAAGGGGAACAGCAGCACCCGTTTCCGGCCGATAAACTGGGTGTGTAAAATGTGCGACAGGTCGATGTCAAAATGCATGTGGGTAACCGATCCCTGGCCGCCTACGAACAACATGGGGAACTTCTTTACGAAGCCTTTCATCAGGTTGTCGGGCCAGGTAAAATCGCCTGTAAGCTGGGGCGCGTGTGTAAAAAGGTTGAAAAGAAAAATGCGCAGTTCAACAGGCCCCTGCTTCACCATATTGAGATAATCGCCGAATAACATATAGTCGTCGGCCTTATTGATGGGGGTATAGGCGTCGCTTTTGATATTGTTATAAACCCCCACCTCCACCTTTCCCACGGCATTTTTAAAATAGTCCCAGTTCCATTTTTGGTAAGCAGGCCATTGCTTTGCCAGCGAACGGATCACCAGCGGCCGTTTGGGTTCGTAATATTTTTGCCTGAAATCGGCTGCAGAGATAATATCTACTGTATCAACACTTTCCAGGTGCATGGAGCTGTTTTGTGGGCGTAAAAATAAGTATGAATCAATTGGCAAATCATTTCCGGCTGTTAAATAAGCACCCCGATAATCTTGTTACCTTCACAGATGCTGATTCATGTTCATCCCGATAATCCGCAGCCCCGGGCCATCCGGACCATTGTGGATGTTTTACAGAAGGGGGGTATCATCATCTATCCCACCGATACCATCTACGGTATTGGCTGCGATATTTTTCAGCCCAGGGCCATCGAACGGATATGCCAGATCAAGCAGGTCGATCCGCACAAGGCCCAGTTGTCGTTCGTGTGCTATGACCTGAGCGACCTGAGTCAGTACACCAAAAGCATTTCCACACCGCTTTACCGCCTGCTGAAGAGTCATCTTCCCGGCCCCTATACCTTTATACTGCCTGCCAGCAAAGAGGTGCCGCGGTTGCTGAAGAGCAAAAAAGATACCATCGGCCTGCGGGTTCCCGATAACCAGATTGCTCGCACCATTGTGCGGGAGCTGGGGCGGCCTATTCTAAGCGCTTCGCTGCCGGGCCAGATGATCGAAGAATACACCGACCCCGATCTCATGGAAGACAATTTCGGGAAAAGGGTGGACCTGGTGGTTGACGGCGGCATCGGCGGCTGGGTGCCTTCCACCATCATCGACTGTACAACAGAGCCCCCGGCACTGCTGCGCGCGGGTGCGGGCGAATGGGACGACATGTAGCTCTACCCGTCGGGTGCCACCCGACGGGTGAGGAAGGGCGATATCCGGAACGATTTGCGGTGGTATTCGCAGAGCCCGTGCTCATTGATGGCCTGCCGGTGAACGGCAGTTCCGTATCCTTTGTTCTCCTTCCAGTTGTATTGGGGAAACTGTTCGTGCAGGCCGGTCATATAATCGTCGCGGCTTGTTTTGGCGAGAATGCTGGCGGCGGCGATGGACGCGTATTTACCGTCGCCCTTCACAATGCAATGGTGTTTAAGCTGCCGGTAAGGCCGGAAACGGTTTCCGTCGATCAGCAGCAACTCGGGCAATACCGCCAACTGGTCGAGTGCCCGGTGCATGGCCAGGTACGAGGCCTGCAGGATATTGATGCGGTCTATTTCTGTCGCCGATACCGAGGCCACCGCCCAGCAGATGGCTTCCTGCTGAATCACTGTTCGCAGCAGGTACCGGTCGGCCTCTTTTACCTGCTTGCTGTCGTTCAGGAGCGGGTGATGAAAATGGCGCGGAAGGATAACGGCAGCAGCGAAAACCGGTCCCGCGTAACAGCCGCGGCCGGCCTCATCACACCCGGCTTCTATCAATTGATCCTGGTAGTAACACTGCAACGGCATACCACAAAAATAGGGAATGCCCGGCGGTTGCTGTTTCACCGAAAGTAT
>JAKPBL010000343.1 GCA_029778965.1 Bacteroidota bacterium | reverse complement strand
ATGGGTTAATATCGGGAAAGAAGATATTAATCACCGAAAAGCCGGCAGCCTCCGTTTTCGGCCGCCACCTGGAAAATGGTGGCTTTGGGGTTTCCCGGATCGAGTTTGGCGCCGCCTGCCAACACGTCTAAAGCGGCAATGAATAGCAGAAAACGCACTATGGCCGACAAGCCGAACCTGCTACCGCGCTCCGGTTGACTTCGCGCAGGTGTTGCCTGCCCCCAATGCCGGCATCCATCAGCTGGTGGGCGCCGGCAAAAGTAATACGCCCGCCGACGGTGCCACCCACCAGCATCAAAACTGCATTGAAATCGATTGTACATTTAACTATGTGGAAGAAAACAGGTATTGACTCCTTTGTAGTTGCCATCATCGGCATGATCATCCTTGCCCGTCTTTTTCCCGGACTCGGAGCCATGGAAGGGCCATGGTCGCTTGATAGCCTGGCGGGCTACGGGGTGTCGGGCATATTCTTTTTCTATGGACTGCGACTGAGCGGAGCAGAACTGGCTGGCGGACTCAAACTCTATCGGCTTCATTTGCTGGTGCAAGCCAGTTGTTTTTTATTCTTCCCTTTGCTGGTGCTGCTTTTCAAACCGGTATTTGCCGGCACTCCATCGGAAATTTTATGGATGGGAACCTTTTTTCTCGCTTCGCTTCCCAGTACGGTATCCTCATCTGTGGTAATGGTTTCGATCGCGGGTGGTAATATTCCTGCCGCTATTTTTAACGCCAGCATTTCCAGTTTGCTGGGTGTGTTCATTACGCCGCTGTGGATGCAGGGTCTTGTGCGCACGCAAGCCGGCAGCCACGACATGACACATATTATCCTGAAGCTGGTTTTGCAGGTATTGGTTCCCGTTATATTGGGCTTGCTGCTACATCGCTGGGGTGGAGAATTCGCCCGGCGTAAAAAAAGAACACTGAAATTGTTCGATCAGTCGGTGATATTGGTTATCGTTTATACCGCTTTCAGCGAAGCGTTTGAAAAAAAACTTTTTGAGGGCCTGACGACGGCCATGCTACTTGGGCTTTTTGTCGCGATGGGCTTATTGTTTTGGACTGCATTATTTTTTGTAAAGTCTGTTTGCCGGTGGCTCTACTTTAACCGGGCAGATACTATCACAGCGGTATTTTGCGGATCAAAGAAATCGTTGATACACGGAACAGTATTGTCGAAAGTGCTGTTTGCCAGCAACCCGCAGGTAGCGGTGTTGTTGTTGCCTTTGATGGTATATCATGCGTTGCAACTGGTGATGGCGGCCATGCTGGCAGGCCGATGGAAAAAAGAACAGGATACAAAGACAAGCTAAAATCATATGGATCAAACTAAATTATGGGAAGCGTTGAAGCGGCTGAATGCGCTGGCCGATACAGGGCTTATATACACCAACAGCGACTATGATATGGAACGTTATGAAGAGATCAAGGAAATCGTTGGCGAATTGATGGAAAAGGCAGCAGCGGCCGACTGGCCTGTTATTGAAAAGCTGTTCGCAACACCCGTTGATTACCCGACAGCCAAGGTGGATGTAAGGGCCTTTGTTTTATCGGCCGACGGGCAACGAGTACTGATGGTAAGAGAGAAAGCGGATGGACGCTGGTCGCTGCCGGGTGGCTGGGCCGATGTAGGCTATAGCCCTACCGAAAACGCGGTGAAAGAATGCCGCGAAGAAACGGGTATCGAGGTGAAGCCGGTCCGGTTGCTGGCGGTTTTTGACAAACGTAAACATCCGCATCCGCCGGAAGTTTATTATGTGTATAAGATCATCATTCTCTGCAAAGCACTGACCACGGAAATATGCAAAGGTTTTGACGTGCTGGATGTGGGTTATTTTCCTATGGCAGATTTGCCGCCTCTGTCGGAAGACAGGATATTGAAGTCGCAGATGTGTGATTTATATGGATTGGTGATGAACGGAGAGCATAAGGTGCTACTTGATTAATTTCTCTATTTGTTGTTAACTGATCGACGGCAGAGGCGTTCAAGGTCGATGTGTTTTATGGCCGAAGGAGTTTTTACGCCAAATAAACCCATCAAGAATATAATGTGTCATTTGCGGAATGGTCAGGAGGCCAACCATTATGGCTAATATGGGACCATTCAATGATAATTGCCATTTTGCGGGCACCCCAAAAATATTATTGTGTTCTTTCCAGATTGATATATCCCACAGCCCTTCTTCAATAAACGCGAAAATGAGAAGAAAACCAATAAAAAATACCAGCCCTTTGTTGCTGAACAGCACCCGAAGTGGGGAGGGATAGGTTTGTTTCCGAAGATAATCGTTATTTCCATACCACCAGATCAGGGCTATATAGGGAATACCATGACTGATGACATTCAGTAGTGTAAAAGCCATGTCGCCATTGTAATAAACGATGCCGAAATACCAGGAGAAAATAGTTCCTGTGATAATGCCGATTTTAGGAATGTTGAGTATTCGGTTTCCGATGGTAAAAAGAAGCTCTTTTATAGCCCATATCAATAGTAATATAGAATAGGCGGCAAACAGGTACGGTATTAGTTGCTCGAAGGGTAAATAGAAAAAATCGCCATCTACGAACCAGTTGAAGTTCCTGGGTCCGCTCAGGTGCCAGAATAATAACGGGTAAATGGTAGATACGTAAATGCATGCGGTATCAATATTTTGACTCCAGCGTGGGTAATTTTCATGGCGGCTGTATATCCGCATAAAGCCATATTGCTGTCGTACAAAATGGAATACAGCCAAATACGCCAGGATATGCCAGAACAATGTTGGGGCAATGCTGTAGGACATTACCGCCGTAACAAATGATACTAGTGGGATAGTTATAAGAAGCGGTCGCTGTGTTTTCCACATCGATGGGTCAAAATAAGTGCGGTACAAGGTGCTGTACACATGACCTACGTCTACGAACAGTACCAGTAACAGCCAACTTAGGTCTGATATTTTTTCCTGGCCGGCAAAAAACGCCGGAAATGCCATAATAACGAGGAGACACAGGAATGGTGGTGAGATGATAAAAAGCAGGTCAAAAAAAGGCGATTTTATCCAGGGTTGCGTTTTCATGTTTTGGCGCTTTTCATTGAGCGGATAATTTTTTGAGATGCATGATAGCCCTGATAAAACGCTTCTTCAAAAATGCTTATCCCTGCAATATCGGAATGCGCAGGATGAATAGTGTCGGCGATCGAATCCTGTAGCTGCAGCCGTTCTTCTGAAAACAGGAAGCCTGGTCGTGGCTGCGGCATGGCATGCCCCCAGAGTTTTACATTGATTTCTTTTATGCAATTTTCGATATCGGGATGAACCCGTTTCAGGTCGGCGACAATTTGAGACACCCATTTTTCATAACTGGTATTGTAGGCAGCAATCCGGGCTTCGTTGGGTGGCTGGTCAGTTAACGGGTGATAGTAGGTTATGTTCTTTTCAGTCAGCGCGTTGTCGGTTAGTTGGTGGGTGGCGTCTACATACCCCAACGATGGTGCGCCATGCTGTACATTGTCCCAACTCATACCTGCTCCGCTTCTTTCGGCTGGTTTGGAAATTCTCAGGTTGGCGATCATCCACGGCGAGTATTGATAGTATTTATTCTTCAGATCGGCTCGGTTATCTTGCTTTAGCAACCGGGCGGCAACCATTTGTGGTACAGCCAGCACGCAATGGCCGGCTGTAATCGTATGCCATTGATTAGATGATTGATTGAGGTAGGTAATGCTGACTTTCTTGTTCATAGGCTGCACTTCGGTGACAAGGCAGCCGGTTTTTATTCTTTCTTTGAATGAATTACACAGTTTGGTTGCCAGAAATTGATTTCCTTCCGGCCAGGTAAGAACATCGCTATGATCTGCATTGGCCGCAATTCCTTTTCGGCTGGCGAAATAGTGAATGGCCGCCCAAGCGCTGCAGTCTTTTGCGGGAGTGCCATAGTCGTCTCTGGTGCAATAGTTGATGTAATCGGCGAGGTACTTGCTCGTTAGGTTGTTTTGCTGAAGCCAGGTGAGTATACTGATATTGTCGAGTTCGCGCCATTGCTTTTCAGGACTTGACCTGGCCAACGGGATCGCAAAAGCTTCCTTCCCTTCGTGATCACGCGCCTGCCTGAATGAATCCATCATTTGCATGAAACGCTGGATCTGCTGCTGGTCGGCGGCCGGA
>JAKPBL010000323.1 GCA_029778965.1 Bacteroidota bacterium | reverse complement strand
CCAGCGCCACTTCCCATTGTGCGGCCATGGCGTTCAGTTGCGTGGCGTCAACACGACGCCAGATGGCATAACCGTATGAGAACCGTGCATCGGCGTTAAAGGGATCGAGCTCCAGCGATTTCAGCAAAGGCGCTTCTGCTTTGGCAGGCTGCTGGTCCCAGAAATACACGTCGGCTTTCAGTTGATAGGCGGCGGCCAGTGAAGGGTTCTTCGCCAGCAGTCCGTCTGCCACTTCAATGGCCTGGGGATATTTCTTTTGCAGGAGGTACACTTTACCCAGCAGCACCGCCATCTTCTCGGAAGGTTTTTTCGAGAGATACGTGCGGCACCGGTTGGCAGCTTCTTCCAGCCGCCAGGCCTGCATATCGAGAAAAGCGCGCAGGCGTATGGCCTTTTCCGTAGTGGGCGATTGCTTCAGGGCTGCATCTACCAGTTTGGCGGCAGCGAAGAAGTCGTTGTTCAGGATCAGCAGGTCGGCCCTTAACAACTGGCTGCTGATGTCTTTTCCGCGATGCGATAGCGTTGAGTCTACGGCAGACCACATGCCCAGGTCGAGCATGCGCTCAAGCACTGCCGGCTGGTCGGCCGTTTTATCGGCTAATAAACGATACTGGTCTGCGCGGGCTGCCTGCAAGGCAACCATGGCTTGCGCCGTATTATCGGGCGCGGGCGACTGGGCAGTGGCCACCGCACTGCAAAGTGCGGTGGCTGCTGCCAGCAGGGTAGCAAGTCTCATGACTTATGAATTTGAGGTTTATTGTCTTGTATCCCAGAACACCCGGCTAAGCATATCCGTGCGTGCCGGTGTGTTGGGATTCGAGCTGCTTTCAGACAACGGATACACCAGCGAGCGGGGTATTTCGTTGTAAGCTGCGATAGAAGACGGAACCCGGGTGATGGTGGGATAACCGGTTCTTCTCCAGTCGGTCCAGTTCTCCATCACTACGCCAAAGTTGGCAACGAATTTTTCATTGATGATCTGTTCCAGCATTTGCTCCTGCGTACCTGTCAGGGTTCCCATGCGCGAGAGATATTCATCGATGGCAGCAGCAGCCACCCCGGCATCGGTCATCGATGCACGGATGCCTGCTTCAAAGAAGTCCTGCGCATCGCCGGGTGCTCCCAGGCTCAGCGCCGCTTCGGCACGAATGAAATTATACTCGGCAAAGGTCAGCAGGCGGGTGGGCGCGCTGCCTGACCAGGTGATAGATCCATCAGTGATAGATCCGTCGGCATTTATTACCACGTTGTTATAGGTGGCATCGCCTTTCAGGTAAGAGCTCAGTCGTGAATACGCGACAGAAGACGCGTCTTCCACGCTGGCGCCCTTATAAGCGGCCGGGCTGGAATTGTACGGGAAAGGAACAAAATAGTTAGCCCTGCGGGGATCGCTATTGGTGTTCATCAGGTTAACCAGGAAACGATTGGGGAAAAACGCGTTCCTGAACTGGCCGCCTTCAATACTGGCAATCGGGTTCTGACGGCTGGCTTCGGCCAGGAAAGGCATCTTGAAGCTGTCGTCGTTAGAAGTCATGAACTCCGCACCGCTGTTGACCAGCGCAGTAATCTGGCTGCCTGCATAGGTGGGATCCTTTTGCGAATAGTGAATGTAGAGACGCAGCTTCAGCGTGTTGCCAAAACGTATCCATCTTTTTTTCATAGTAGCCCAGGCGCCCGCATAGATCGTCGTGTTCTGGTTGGGCACAAATACCGAGCTGGGCTCGTTGAGATTGACGATGGCTGTATCGATGGTTTTGATGAGATCGGGATAGATGCTCGCATCATCATCATATTTCGGATACAGGTTGGTGCCGAACCGGGTTGCTTCCGAATAGGGAACATCACCCCAGGCATCGACAGTGAGCTGGTACATATAGGCTTTCAACAGGCGGCCCACACCGGCATAATAGGGGCTGCTCGCCGCCTCTGCCTTGGGGATCATCTGCGCGATATCGGCCAGGGTGGTTCCATATATGGCGCTCCACTGGTTGTTCACGTCAGAGTTGTTGATATTGTAACGTTCGTATTCTTTGAACGTTTGCGATGTGTTGGTGGTAT
>JAKPBL010000312.1 GCA_029778965.1 Bacteroidota bacterium | reverse complement strand
CCGGTTAACGGCATTTTTGCTAATTTTGCGCTAACTTGAAGCACATGAAAAACAATCGCTCTCTGCTTATATCGCTGGTATTACTGATACTGGTGGCGGCTTTGTACCGGATCATTCCCAACCGCCCCTGGGGTTTTGCGCCGCAGATCGCTATGGCGCTGTTCGGCGGCGCGGTGATAAAAGACCGCAAGTGGGCCTTCGCCCTGCCGATCTTCAGTATGTTTCTGAGCGACTGCCTGTACGAGCTGCTGTACCGCGGCGGCATCAGCACCATCCAGGGCTTTTATGAAGGGCAATTCACCAACTACCTGCTTTTTGCCGGCATTACCCTGATCGGGTTCATGATAAAGAAAGTCAACCTGCTGCAGGTGGGCATTGCTTCGCTGGCAGCGCCGCTGGTTTATTTCGTGGCGTCGAACGGCGTGGTATGGCTGGAAGGTGGTGGTCTGCAAAGGCCGAAGACGTTCGCCGGGCTGCTGCAAACCTATACCGACGGACTTCCTTTTCTACAGGGCAGCATCTTATCTACTATTGTTTTCAGCGCAGTGCTGTTCGGCGGTTATTACCTGCTTCGGAACAATCGTTCTTCGCTGGCGCATGCCTGATAATGTTGCCGGGCGGTTTCACTACAAGTGGTTGTCGTTGTAATTGACCTCGGGAGCACGGCTATGCCTGTTCATCAGGAAATCATTTTTCCAGGCAACTATGGCTGCTACAATAGCCAGCACAAATACCACCGAAAGGCCGGTGGCTATATTGTATTCTTCAGCAATCATGCCGATCATGGAGGGGCCGGCTAAAAAGCCGAGTAAGCCCCCGCTTGCCACGGCGGCAATTCCATTCACCGGGCTTACGCCCGGTACACGGGTGGCGGCGCTGAACAGGATCGGCACCACGCAACAAAAACCGGCGCCGATCAGGGTAAACCCGGCGATGGCTGTAACCACGTTATTGAAAGAAATGGCGAGCAGAAACCCGGCGCCGGCGGTGAGGCAGCCGATGATAGCCATCCGCTTACTGCCTACCCTGGGTATCCAGCGGTCGCCGTTAAGCCGGCCGATGGCCATCGCGATAGAGAAACCGGCAAAACCAAGTCCCGCGATTTGCCGTGTGCCCTGCAACGATCCCCGCAGGTAAAGCGCGCTCCAGTCGGCCACGCAGCCTTCTCCCATAAATGATACAAAACAAATGAAAGCGAGTCCGATTACGCTGCCCGATGGCAGCCGGAAGCTGGCGTCTGATTTTATCTGTTCCTGGTGTTGCAGCAGGTCGCGGCGCTGCAAAAAAAGACCCAATAGCAATAGAAAAGCAACCACGCTTATTTGCCAGTAAGAAGAAATATGCAGGGCGAAGAAAACACTCGTGAGTGCTGCGCCCGCAAAGCCGCCGAGGCTGTACATGCCGTGGCTGGTGCTCATGATGCGGCGTTGTTCGCGCCGTTCGATGCTGTCTATCATGGCATTGGTGGATACGCCGTTCAGGAAGCCGATCAGCCCGTTGAAAAACAGCGCCAGCCATAGCATCAGCGCATTGACCGCCATTACCTGGACTACGAATACCAGGCAATAAGCGATATGTCCGAACAGGAGCCAGTGCCCTGCGCGGATGCGTTTGAATACCGTGGGCGCCAACATTACGCCGGTTAATGAACCGACAGGGGCCAGCAACAACGACAATCCGAAGCTGGCATCGCTGAGCGCCAGCCGTTCTTTGATTTGCGGGATCGCTGCAGCCCATACGCCCAGCAATATGCTGCCGATGGCAAACAGGTAACCGATGGTTCGGCTCGATGGCTGTAGCAGGTAGCGCCTGGTATTTTCCAGTAACATGGCAGACCGGCAGTTTAGAGCAAAACGAATGCCGGTAATTTCCTACAAATTTTCGAAACCTTCGTCGATCTGCAGTTGCTTGCCGTCGGCCGCGCTGGTGGCCAGTTTGTCGCACCGGTTGTTGTAGGGGTTATCGGCATGTCCTTTCACCCAGCGGAAGCGAATAAAATGCTGCTGGGCCAGCTCGTGAAAGCGACGCCAGAGGTCGCTGTTTTTTTTTCCGCCGGCAAAATTGGTGGCTATCCATTTTTTCAGCCAGCCTTCTTCCACTGCTTTCACCACATACTGGCTATCGCTGTAAACCTCGATTTTTAAACCCGGTTTGTTCAACGCTTCGAGCCCCGCGATCACCGCCATCAGCTCCATGCGGTTGTTGGTGGTTTTGCGATAGCCCTGCGACAGCTCTTTTTCGCGACCGTTCCAATGCAGCACCACGCCATAGCCGCCCGGCCCGGGGTTGCCGCGGCTCGATCCGTCGGTGTACATGATCAGGGTGCCTGGTTTTGTCATGGGTTGGTTTTCTGGTTACACCTGGAAAACGCCCGTTTTCAAAGGCGCTATGACTGCCTGGTGACTGGCGGCTGCCAGGCTCTGGCTGATCACCCGGCGGGTATCGGCGGGGTCGATGATTTCGTCTACCCATAACCGTGCGGCGGCATAATAGGGACTTGCCTGCTGGTCGTATTTCTTCTTGATGCCGGCCAGCAGTTCCTGTTCCTTAACTGGGTCGGCCTCCTGGCCGCGGGCTTTCATGGCCGCCACCTGTATCTGCAGCAGCGTTTTGGCCGCCTGCTCGCCCCCCATTACGGCGATGCGGGCCGTGGGCCAGGCGTAGATAAAACGGGGGTCATAGGCTTTGCCGCACATGGCATAATTGCCGGCGCCAAAAGAATTACCGGTGATGATGGTGATCTTGGGCACTACTGAATTGGCCACGGCATTCACCATTTTGGCGCCGTCTTTTATAATGCCGGAATGTTCGCTGCGACTGCCCACCATAAAGCCGGTCACGTCTTGCAGAAACAGCAAGGGTATTTTTTTCTGGTTGCAATTGAGAATGAACCGGGCGGCTTTGTCGGCGCTGTCGTTATAGATCACACCACCGAGCTGCATCTCGCCCTTTTTGTTTTTAACCACCAGCCGCTGGTTGGCGACGATGCCCACCGCCCAGCCGTCGATACGCGCATAACCGCATACAATGGTTTTGCCGTAATCGGCTTTGAATTCATCCAGCGCCGAGTTGTCGGTGATACAAGCGATCAGGTCGCGTACATCATAAGGTTTCGTATTGCCTTCGGGGAAAATTTCGTAAACATCGGTGGCGGCGCGTTGTGGCGGCCTGGCTTCGATGCGGTCGAACGGGCCGGCAGGTGTATGTCCCAGTCGCCCGATGAGACTACGGATATGTGCGAGGCATTCCTGCTCGGTGTCGAACCGGTAGTCGGCAATGCCGCTGATGGCATTGTGGGTAAAGGCGCCGCCCAGGGTTTCGGCATCGGTTTCTTCGCCGATGGCGGCTTTCACGAGATAGGGCCCGGCGAGGAAAATGGAACCGTTACCCTCCACCATCAGCGTTTCATCGCTCATAATGGGCAGGTAAGCGCCCCCTGCCACACAGGGGCCCATCACGGCGGCGATCTGGGTAATGCCCATGGCGCTCATGCGGGCGTTGTTGCGGAAAATGCGACCGAAATGTTCTTTGTCGGGGAATATCTCATCCTGCAGGGGCAGGTATACGCCCGCGCTGTCGACCAGGTACACCACGGGCAGGTTAT
>JAKPBL010000287.1 GCA_029778965.1 Bacteroidota bacterium | reverse complement strand
ACCTGAAATACTATATGTTTGGCCCCGTGCAGCCATGGTTGCGTACTGGTGAGAACGCAGATCGTACCGGTTACGATTTAAGAACAGCTATGGCGATGAATCCTTTCATGCACCTGCTGGTACAGTCGGGTTATTACGACGGCGCCTGCGATTTCTTCAACGCACAATACAATATGTGGCAGATGGATCCCAGTGGAAAATTGAAAGACCGCATGTCATGGAAAGGCTACAAAAGCGGCCACATGATGTATTTGAGAGGAGAAGATATTGTGACAGCAAATGATGACCTGCGTGCATTTATCAAAAAAAGCACACCTGCAAAAGGACAGCCTGCCAAATACGTAGCCGGAAAATAAACAAGGTTCCCTTCTCTAAGTGGATAGTGGTTAGTATGTTACCGCTATCCACTTTTTAATTAGAAACGGCCCCAGGAAACATGCAATGAACCTTTTAGTGTATAGCAGTCGACCGAAGAAGAAATGGGAATCGCTTGTAAAAAGCCTGTTATAGCCGGTTTCGCAGCCTTATAGCCCGCGCCGGCTCTTTTCCTTTACAATCAGGGATAGCTCCCGCCCTACCTGCCCGGCCACGGAAGTATTTTCTTTGGCGCGCCTGAAAAGGTACGGCAACACCACTTCCACCGAACCATAAGGAAGGTATTTGGCCACCCGGTAACCGTTGTGGGCCAGGTTATAGCTGAGGTTATCGCTCATGCCGTACAACTGCGCGAAGCAAATGCGCGCATCATTATTCGCCATGCCTCTTTTTGCCATCTCATCCATCAACAGCAAACAACTGTTCTCGTTATGCGTACCGGCCATCAGCGATACCAGGTCGGCATTATCCAGCGCCGCCAGTATCCCGCTGTCATAACAGGCATCGCTATCCGCTTTTGTATCGTGAATGGGAGAAGGATATCCTTTCTCTTTTGCGCGCTCGCGTTCGATTTCCATGTAGGCGCCGCGCACCATCTTAACCCCTACGAAAAAGCCTTCGCTCCTGCCGGCATCGATGAATTTGTGCAAAAGCGTCAGACCTGTTTTAAGGTACATCTGGCAGGTGGTGAAAATAACTGCTTTCTCCTTGTTGTATTTGCGCATGGCGTCAAGCACCAGGTCGTCGATAAGCGACTGTATCCAGAAATGCTCGGCATCAACCAGCACGGGTTGCCCGCAGGAATATCCCAATTGACAGATCCGGTCGAAACGGTCTTTCACTTTCTGCCAGGCCAGCACTTCTTCGGGCGTCAGCGGGTCGCCGGCAGCTTTCTTTTCCAGCAGCGAAAACGCGCCCAGTCCCGTCATTTTAAATACGGAAAATGGAATATAATCCTTACCGACCGCGTACTCGATGGTTCGGCATATCTCATCTGCTGCGCGATCGAACACCTGCTCGTCTTCATGGCCTTCGAGCGAATAGTCGAGAATGGTACCGATATGATCGGCCGCCATCTGTTGCATGGCAGGCTCGCAGCCTTGGATGGTTTCGCCCCCGCAAAATTGCTTGAACAGGGTTTTTCTGATCAGCCCTTTTACCGGCAGATGACAGGTCAGCGCAAACCGGGTGAGCGGGGGGCCGATCGCCGTCAGAAAAGGGCTTGCTATAATCCTGAACAGCCAGTAGGTCTGCTTGAGGTCGCCGTCAGACTTACGGTGGAAGGCGATCTCCGTATTCTGGAATACGGAAGGTGAAATAGCGGTACTCATCATCGTTTTTCTAAGCGTTGAAAAATATAATAAGCGGGAATGCCCAGCAGTACAATTACCAGCCCCCAGCCGCAGGTAGCTGTTTTATATATGATAAGTCCCACGCAAATGCTGACCGCTGCCAGGCAATACAGCGCCGGTATCACGGGATAACCCAGTGCCCGGTAGGAACGTGGTATATCGGGTCTTTTTTTCCGAAGGATGAATATCCCTACGATAGTGAGTATGTAAAATATCAGCACAACGAATACGACATAGTCGAGCAGGTCTCCGTATTTGCCGGTCAGGCAAAGAAACGATGCCCAGATGCATTGCGCCCACAGCCCTTTCGCAGGCACTTCCGCCTGGTTCAGGTTGCTGACGCTCTTGAAGAAGAGGCCGTCTTTCGCCATGCTGTAATACACGCGGGCGCCTGATAAAATAAGCCCGTTGTTGCAGCCAAAAGTCGAGATCATGATCATGATGGCAATAACGATGGCGCCGGCTTCGCCGAAAATATAGTGGGAAGCGGCAACAGCTACCCGGTCGGCCGGTGCGTGGGCGATTTCGGCCATGGGCAGAATGCCGATATACATCACATTGCACATCACGTAAATCACCGTCACAATCAGGGTTCCGTATAAAAGGCTCCGGCCGATATTGCGGGTGGGGTTCCTTATCTCGCTCGCGATGAAAGTAACGTTGTTCCAGGCATCGCTCGAGAACAACGAACCAACCATAGCCGCCGTGATGGCGGCAAACAGCAGGGCGCCGCCGATGGGCACGGGCGAAACGGCGCCTTCATTCCAGTGTGCCGCGCCAAGGCTGCTCCAGTTGGCTTGCCATACCTCACCTCTGAAAGAAAGCAGGCCGGCGACGATCAGCCCGAAAAGCGACAGCAGCTTAATGGTAGTAAGCGTGGTTTGTATGATTTTGCCATTCCGTACGCCGCGGCTGTTGATCCATGTCAGCAATACGATGGTGACGATGGCCAGCAACTGCGATGCGTTGAAATGAAAACTCCCGATTGAAAACAGCAGGTTCTGGTCGCCGACGGCAGGAAAAAGATAGGCGGCGAACTTAGCGAAGGCAATGCCCACGGCGGCGATGGTGCCCGTTTGAATAACGGTAAAAAAAGACCATCCGTACAGGAACCCAACAAAACGGTTGTAAGACTCGCGCAGGTAGATGTATTGTCCGCCTGCTTTGGGGAACATGGCAGACAGCTCACCGTAGCTCACGGCGGCGAACAGGGTGATGACGCCTGTCAGTAACCAGACCAGCAGCAACCATAGGCCGCTCCCCACCTGTCGAACGATATCGGCGCTGA
>JAKPBL010000263.1 GCA_029778965.1 Bacteroidota bacterium | reverse complement strand
GGTACCGGGACAGCATGGAGCAGGAGCGGATTCCGATCGGCCAGGTAAAAAATTTGATTGCAAAAGCAATTGAGTAATAATATATTTGTTTAATACCTGTAACCGTATTGCCCACCATTAAGAAGGCCCACTGCGTATGCTACATATGAATCTTCACCTTGGCGTTATTGCCCTGCTGCTTTTCCTGGCTTTTGTTGTTGGATTTTTTGTCCGGTCGCTGAATATCAACGCTCTCCGTAACCGGGTGCTTGAGCTGGAAAGAGAAAAGATGCAGGACCATGCCGAAATCCTGCAACTCCAAAAAAAAATGTCTGAAAAGCAGGAGCGAGCCGTTTCTGCAGGGTCAACACCCGTTGTCGCCCTTAAAGAGAACGGGCAGCCCGACGGGGGTAAAAACCGGCTGGCCTCCCAATAAGAGCCGGTCACCGGCTTTTTCGGTACAATAATCGGTCTTTTGGTTCGTTTATGATTCAAGCACGTATCCTTTGAATTCGTAAACTCAAACCAATTTTCTATGATGTCCGCCAACATCACCCTCGCCATGCTTAAGTGGCTGATCGCAGCGTTTGCATCTGGGTCTTTACTTGGTTTTACATTCCGTACCCAAAGAATTGCCAAGGCTAAAAAACGCATTCTTGAATTGGAGACGGAAATGGTTGAAAACCATGCTGAAATCCTCCGTTTGCATAAAATTCATGCCGACAGATCGGGCAATGCCGCCAAAGTGCCCGTTATCAACCTGAAAGCAGACAGCCAGATAGCTGCTGTAGCCAAAGCCTGATCAGCCGTACAGCTCCAGGTGTATGTCTTTTTTATCGTAACCGAGTGCGAGCAGTCGTGCCCGGGCCTCACTGATCATGTCTTTCCATCCGCATAAAAAGAAACTGGCCGGATAGCTTCCCGAAGCTGATCCGGCTTTTTTTTGCCTGCAAAGCTCCTCGTACACCGCATGTACATAGCCGGTCCTGACCGGGTACTCATTACCCGTTTCCCGGCTGTACACAGGATAATAATGAAAGGCAGGCACCTGCTCCACCAGCGCATGCATCTCGTTTTGGTAAAGTGCATTGGAGAGATAGCGGCAACCGAAGATGAGGTACAGGTTGCCGTGGGGGATATTATTCCGCAGTATATGGTGAACCATCGACCGGAAAGGCGCGATACCAGTACCGGTGCAGATCATCACCAGGTCTTTTTCAATGGGCTCGGGTAGCACGAATACGCCCTGCGGCCCCCGTACCGGCAGCCGGTCGCCGATCTTTATTTCTTCAAACAGGTACCGCGTGCCGGCGCCGCCGTCGAGGCGAACGATCACCAGCTCTATCAGGTTCGAGCCATCGGGCCAGGAGGCGATGGAATAGCTTCGCCAGCGTTTGTTTGGCTGCTCGTGAATAGGCAGGTCGAGCGTAACGAATTGTCCCGGCCTGAAATCAAAACAGCTTGTTTCCTCCAGCCGGATCCAGAACCGCCGGGTTGCCACCGCTTCATCTTCGATTCGTTCGATCGTGCCTTTTTGCCATGGCTGCGGCATATGGTGCGTTTTACAGAAAGGTAAGCATTATAATTGTGGTAAATTTGGCCGCGTCGTCATGCGAATCCTGAACATTTTCTTCATCGCCCTTTTCGTGTTTTCTGCTGCTTTGCAGTACAATGACCCCGACCCCTATGTGTGGGTACCGATCTATCTCTATGGCGCCTATATCTGTTACCAGTCGCTCAGCGGCATTTTCAAACCCCGTTTTTACGTGGCCGGATGGCTGGTGTATGGCCTGTATGCGGCCTGGCTGTTCTTCGACAGATCGGGCGTATTGACCTGGATAAATCAGCACCATGCAGAAAGCATTGTGAGCACCATGAAAGCAGATAAGCCGTGGATAGAAGAAACGCGTGAATTCGGCGGACTATTACTATTAATCATTGCACTGGCCATTAACTGGGTGTGGTGGCGGTTTAAAAGAACCTGATGAAGCTGTATCTGTACCTTTTATTGCAACTGGTCCTGTATACCGGATATGCACAAACGAAAATTGAAGGGAATATCCGCGACGGGCAAGACCGCGCTTTGCCGGGTGTAACCGTTCACCTGCTTAATACCGACCTTTATACGGCCAGCGACCGGCAGGGCCATTTCTTGCTCAGCGCCGGTACAGGCAGCGAAGGGTCGCTCGTTTTTTCGGCCATCGGTTATGCCACCCGTGTGGTGCCGTTCAAACAGGGCACTGATCTGCGTATCATATTGAAAACAGCAAATACCGAGCTCGATGAAGCGGTGGTTACTGCAGAGAAAAGAGAGAGCAGGCTGGGCGACCTGCCCATTAGCGTGACCAGCCTAAACGCCCGGGAAATAAACCAGTTTCGCCTCTGGAACAGTAAAGACCTGACGGCCATTGTGCCCAATCTCTTTGCCGCCGATCCCGGCGATAAACGCAATGTAGTGTCGCTGCGGGGCATTACCACCACCTCTTACGACCCCGCCGTGGTTACTTATATCGACGGTGTTTGCCAGTTCGGCCTCGATACCTATATCGCGCAATTGTTCGATGTGGAAAGAATTGAAGTGCTGCGTGGTCCGCAGGGCACTCTCTACGGCAGGAATGCCCTGGGGGGTGTGATCAATATCATCACCCGCCGGCCTTCCAATACAACCAGCGGTTTTGCGGAGGTCAGCCTTGGCGACTACGGGCTGCAGCGTTACAGCGCCGGCGTGCAGGCGCCGCTGGTAAAAGACAAGCTCTTTTTGCGGGCCGGCGGTCTTTTTGAGAAATCCCGCGGCTATTATACCAACGATTATGACAATAGCCGGTACGACCGGCAGCAGGCCTACAGCGGCCTCTATTCGCTCGAATACCGGCCGGGCAACCGCTGGCGTTTTTCGCTCGATGCCCGCCAGCAGGTGAACCGCAACCACGGCGCTTTCCCCCTGGTGATGGGCAAAGACGATGCTTTTGCTCATCCCTACCACCTGAACCAGAATGCTGCCACCCGGCTGATCGACGATACCTGGAACCTTTCGCTGACGGCCCGTTATACGGCACCGCGCTTCCAGGTGAGCTCACAAACGGCTTACCAGCAGAATTACCGCATCTATTCGTCGCCGATAGACGCCGATTTTTCACCGATCGATGGTATTACCATCATCAACGACTACGGCCGGCGGTGGAATAACGTTAAGGTATACACGCAGGAGTTCCGGGTACAGTCGGCCGTTGCACCCGGCAACCGCTGGCAATGGGCGGGCGGCGCCTTTCTCTTTTTACAGCAGTCGCCGGTTAAACAGGCCACCCGTTTCGGTGAAGACGGTGAGCTTGTGGGCGGTGGCGGCAAAAACTTTTCGCTGATCAATACCTCTACCGGTCACAACCGCGGTCTCGCGCTCTATGGACAGGGCAGCTATCGTTTCCTGCCACGCTGGGAGCTGAGCGCCGGTCTTCGTCTTGACCTGGAATCGCGCGAGCTGTCGGTGCGTGGCGATTACCAGGCCGATCCCGATCCCAACCCGGTGTACGCTTATCAGTCAGATACAAGCGCACGCGCTGCCTTTCACGCACTGAGCCCGAGGCTGAACCTGGCATATCACCTGGATGCGCAGCAACTGTTGTTTGCCGGTTACAGCAGGGGCTTTCGCACCGGCGGGCTAACCCCTTTATCGGCCGACCCTTCCCAGCCTGCTTTGTATCCCTATCAGCCCGAATACAGCCATAGCCTGGAAGCCGGCTGGAAATGGCAGCATCCGAAGAACAAATTGTTTGCCACGCTGTCTGCTTTTTACAGTGTGGTGAACGATGTACAGGTGCCCACCCTGGTATTGCCCGACGCGGTGACCATTACCCGCAATACCGGCAAACTGGTGTCGAAGGGAATAGAAGCAGAGCTGCAGGCCCGGCCGCTGACAGGCTTCGATATCCGCTACAGCTTCGGTTATACCGATGCGGCCTATGACCGGCTGAAAATAGCAGCAGGCGGCGCCGAGGCCGATCTCGGCGGCCGGAAGCAGGTATTTACGCCCGACATCAGCTCGATGCTGGCGCTGCAATACCGGTACGCCTTTGCGCCCCGGCAGCAGTGGGCCCTGGTACTGCGCGGCGAATGGAAGTACCTTGGCAAACAGTATTTCGACCTGGCCAATACCCTGCAGCAATCGCCGTATCATTTGCTCAACCTGCGCGCAGGGGTGGAAAAAGGAAGGACCAGCCTGACGGGCTGGGTCAGGAACCTGGCCGACAGCCGTTACATCGGCTATGCGTATGATTTCGGCGCTGTGAACCTGGCGCCGCCACGCACCATCGGCGCTACACTTGCAGCCAGGTTCTGATGCCGCAACGGATTTCTGTATATTTGCCACCCGGTTGACCTGCGGGTGAACCGCATTGTGTGTATGAATTTGGATTATTTGCTGGATCTGTATGTAAAAGACGGCCGCCTTTTTCAGTTGGCCGACAGACTCGGCTTGTCTCAACCCCAGCATATTGTACTGAAGCAGCTCAGCGGCAGCGCTGTTGAATGTATTGTCGCCGCGCTGCTGCGGCACCCGGCCGCGGGGCAGGTAAATCACCTCATTGTACTGAATGATGCGGAAGAAGCCGCTTATTTTCACAATACGCTCGAAAACCTGAGCGGCGCGCTCGACCTGTTTTATTTTCCTTCTTCCTTCCGCAATAAAAAAAATTACCGGCTGCTCAACAGCAGTCATGTGATGCTGCGTACCGAAACCCTCACCCGGCTGAGCGCAGGCGGTAACAAGAAGATCGTCGTTACCTATCCCGAGGCGCTGTTTGAAAAACTGGTGCCGCCCGATATGCTGAGCAGCAACATCATTCATATTAAAGTGAATGATACGATCGATACGGTAAGGCTGTATGCACAGCTCACCGATGCGGGCTTCAGCAGAACCGACTTTGTATATGAACCCGGCCAGTTTGCCGTACGTGGCGGCATCATCGATATTTATTCATTCGGGAACGAGAAGCCTTACCGGGTGGAACTGTTCGGGAACGACGTGGACAGCATTCGTCTTTTTGATCCCGAAAGCCAGTTGAGCGAAAGAAAGCTGCTGCAGGTAAGCATTATTCCCAACCTGCAGGCAGAAGTGCCGGCCGCGGCAACGGTATCGTTGTTCGATTTTATGCCTTCGCAAACAGCCGTATGGATGAATGACTGGCAGTTCGTCAAGGAACGACTCGAATTGCAGGAAGAAGACCTGGGGCTGTTCCTGGCGCGGCACGAAGGCGACAGCCGCCCGACCGACGACGAAGAATCAGACAAACTGCAGAAGACCTCGGTGCATGCGGAAGAGTTTTTTACGGCCGCCGATATTGAGCAAATGCTGCGTTCGTACACGGTGGTCGAGATGGAAGGCAGTGCCAGCTACCCCGGTCGCCTGCCGCTGGAAATCGACTTTCATACGCGACCCCAGCCATCGTTCAACCGCCAGTTTGAACTGCTTATCAAAGATTTCCAGCAATGGGAAAAAAAGGGATTCGGGCTTTATTTTTTTGCCGAAAACCCCAAGCAACTGGAGCGGCTGCACAGCATTTTCGGAGACCTGAAAGCCGATATCCGTTTTACACCGGTACCCGTGGCCATTCACGGCGGTTTCATCGATGAAGACCTGAAGGTGGTTTGTTATACTGACCACCAGGTTTTTCAACGCTACCATAAATACAAGGTCAGGCAGGCATATAACAAAAACAAAGCGCTTACCCTGCGCACCCTGCGCGAACTGCAGCCCGGCGACTATGTGTCGCATATCGATCATGGCGTGGGCGTGTACAGCGGGCTGCAAAAGCTGGAGGTGAACGGTAAGCTGCAGGAAGCCGTTCGCATCATTTACAAAGACAGCGACATACTGTATGTGAACATCAGCAGCCTGCACAAAATATCAAAATACACCGGCAAGGAAGGGACCGTTCCCAAAGTGAATAAGCTGGGCAGCGATGCCTGGGCGAAACTGAAGGAAAAGACCAAGACCCGGGTGAAGGAGATCGCTTTTGACCTCATCAAATTATACGCACAGCGGAAAGCCCAGCAGGGATTCGCTTTCGCACCAGACACTTACCTGCAGACAGAACTGGAGGCGTCTTTTATTTACGAAGACACCCCCGACCAGAGCAAGGCATCGGCCGATGTGAAAAAAGACATGGAAGCACCTTCGCCCATGGATCGCCTGGTATGCGGCGACGTGGGCTTTGGCAAAACCGAGATCGCCATCAGGGCAGCCTTCAAAGCAGCGACCGACGGCAAGCAGGTGGCCGTACTGGTGCCTACTACCATTCTCGCTTTCCAGCATTACAAAACCTTTCGCGAGCGACTGAAAGATTTTCCCGTTACGGTCGATTATGTGAACCGGTTCAGGTCGGCCAGAGAAAAAAAAGAAACCTACCGGAAAGTGGCCGAAGGGAAAGTAGAGATACTGGTAGGTACTCACAGCATACTGGGCAAAGACGTAAAGTTCAAAGACCTGGGACTGCTGGTCATCGACGAAGAGCAGAAATTCGGTGTGGCGCACAAAGAAAAGATCAAAACCCTGCGCACCAATGTCGACTGCCTCACGCTGACGGCAACGCCTATTCCCAGAACCCTGCAATTCAGCCTCATGGGCGCCCGCGACCTCAGCATTATGAATACCCCACCACCCAACCGGCAACCCATACAAACCGAGGTGCAGGTGTTCAATGAAGATGTTATCAGAGACGCCATTTATTTTGAAACCGAGCGTGGCGGGCAGGTATTCTTCATTCACAACCGCGTGCAGGGATTGGCCGAGATGACGGCGCTGATCCAGAGCCATTGCCCTGATCTCAGCGTGGGCTTTGCGCACGGGCAGATGGAAGGCCAGGTGCTCGAAGACCGCATCATGGACTTCATCGACAAGAAATACG
This sequence comes from Bacteroidota bacterium, assembly GCA_029778965.1. Classification (GTDB taxonomy): domain Bacteria; phylum Bacteroidota; class Bacteroidia; order Chitinophagales; family Chitinophagaceae; genus Flavihumibacter. The sequence goes on along the minus strand of JAKPBL010000263.1, from coordinate 1,601 downwards.
ACGTGCTGGTGTGTACGAATATTGTAGAAAGCGGCGTCGATATACCCAATGTGAATACCATTATCGTCAACAATGCGCACCAGTTCGGATTGAGCGACCTGCACCAGTTGCGCGGCCGCGTAGGGCGCAGCAACAGGAAAGCGTTCTGCTACCTGCTGGCGCCGCCGATGAGCACCCTGCCTGCCGATTCCAAAAAAAGATTGCAGACCCTCGAGCAGCACAGTGATCTGGGCAGCGGTTTCCAGATCGCTATGCGTGATCTCGATATAAGGGGAGCAGGCAATATGCTGGGCGGCGAGCAAAGCGGCTTTATGGCCGAGATCGGTTTCGAGATGTACCAGAAAATACTCGACGAAGCCATCCGTGAACTGAAAAGAAGCTCGTTCAGGGAGCTGTTTAAAGAAGAGATCGCGCAGCAGGAAGATTATGTGCAGGACTGCAGCATCGATACCGACCTGGAGATATTGATTCCCGACGACTATGTGGAAAGCATTACAGAACGGCTGAGTTTATACCAGCGCCTCGATGATGCCGAAAATGAAGAAGAGCTGCAGGCTTTCTTTAACGAGATGGCCGACCGGTTTGGTCCCATACCACCGCCTGTAGCCGACCTGTTCGATACCGTGCGTGTGCGTCGGCTGGCCGTAACGCTCGGTTTTGAAAAATTGCTGCTGCGTGATGAGTCGCTCAAGTGTTTCTTCGTAAACAAACACGACTCACCTTATTTTGAATCGGACCTGTTTCACAATATCATCCGCTATTTGCAGGATAACACCAATCATGCCCGGTTGAAACAAACCGGCAAAAACTTCCTGCTGGTGGTTGACCGGATGAAAGACATGAAAACCATCCTTACTTTTCTTGAGCGAATGCACCGCGGCGTGATGGCGCCGGTGGTGGCGGAATGAGGCAGGGGCGGTGACGAATAACCGGCGATGCAAGTACAACTGTTACAAGCTAAATGACTGATAACTAACTTCTTGTGTCTATACAGTTACCGCGCAAAGCCCGTCAGCGCAGTCTTTTTTCCATAACAAAATGCGGAATGGTTACCTCTTCAAACTCGGGACCGGCGATTTCATACCCCAGTCGTTCATAAAAGCCGACAGCCGTTTTACGCGCGTGCATTTTAAGTGTATGGAAGCCGCGGTCGCGCGCTATGTTCTCGGCAAACAGCATCAGGGCCTTGCCGATGCCCTTGCCCTGGAGGTTATTGCTGACGGCCATCTGCCTGAGCCGCACCACGGTGGGCTCTTCTTTTACCAGCATGCAGCAACCGAGCATTTTCTCGTCTTCAAAGGCGCCGATGAGAATCTCCTCTTTTTCCTTGTTAAGCTCTTCCTGGCTGAAACTAAGACCCAGCGGCCGGCGCAGGATATCGTCGCGCAGCCTGATCATTTGGTTATATTCGACCGACCCGTGATCAATTATTTTTAATGCCATGAAGAAAAATTGTCGTTAGGTTCCTAAAATACAAAATTCTTGCTTACAATTGTCGGCGAAACCGTTTCCAACGCCTACAGCGTCAAGGCTTTGGAGGCCAAATAATTAAAAAAAGAGGCAAAAATTGTTATTTACCCAAAAAACATATTTTTGCAGCC
>JAKPBL010000260.1 GCA_029778965.1 Bacteroidota bacterium | reverse complement strand
GCACGGTATGTATTCAGTCACCTCAACGTGGCCAATGACGTGGTGTTCGGCAATGGTCCCATGGATGTGCTCGACCACAGTTGCAGCAAGCTCGGTTTTGGCGGCAAAATGTTCATCGACGGTACCGCCAAACTGCCGGAAGAAACCGACGACAACCATAGCCGTTCGCTTTCGGCAGCAGCGTTGCGCCGCGAAGAGATACTGGCTGTTGCCGACGTACACGACGTAAACCTCAGCCTGCCGGAAAAAGGCATTCCCTGCCTGCTGGTATCGGTGCGTAAAACAGCCCCGGGACAGATCGGCGCCCTGCACCGGCAGCTTTGCAGCAGCCTGCCGGCGATGGAGGCCATCAAAATGATCCTGTATGTGGAGGATACCGTTGACCCGCATAACCTGACGACGGCGTTGTGGCGTTTCTGCAACAACCTCGACCCGAAACGGGACCACCACCTGTACAGCGCACCGTCGGCGCAGGAGGCAGGAAAAACCTGGCATTGCCTGGGGCTCGACGGCAGCACCAAAACCAGGAGCCTGGACGGATTTCAGCGCGACTGGCCGAATATCATTGTGGCCGCTCCCGAAACCATCGAAGCCGTTGATAAAAAATGGGATCGCCTGGGGCTGGGGCCCTTCATACCTTCACCCTCGCTGGCTTTCCGCGACCAGCTCTATGGCGCGGAGGCCGTGGCCCAAACAGATTAATATGCGTTTATTCATTACCGTTATACTCACCGTTTGTTTTTCTGCCGGCCGGCTCGAAGCGCAGAAACCAAAAAACACGGCCACCTCCGCTGCCTCCAAAACTTCAGTTACCACGAATACGAAGTCGCTGCTGTGGGAGGTGTCGGGCAACGGCCTTACCCAGCCCAGTTATGTATTCGGCACCATGCACCTTATGTGTGCGGAAGATGCGTTGCTGAGCGATAGTCTTTCTTATGGTATTCAGCAGGCATCGCGTGTCTATTTTGAGATCGACATGGACAATATGGCCGAGATGATGGGCTTGTTCAAGTATATCCGCATGCGTGATGGAAAAAAGCTGAGCGATCTGTTAACTGCGGCTGAATACGAGCGTGTAAAAAAGTATTTCGCCGACAATAAATCCATTCTGCCCCTTAGCATGATGGAAAGGTTCAAGCCTTATTTCATTGCATCGATGATCAGCGAAACACGAATGCCCTGCGAAAGCAGGAACGGCATGGAAGAAGTGATCATGAAAGCGGTGAAGTCGGCCAAAAAAGAGGTCAAGGGGTTGGAGAGCATCGAGTTCCAGGCCAGCGTTTTCGACAGTATTCCCTACGCCGACCAGGCGAAAGACCTGTTGAAAACGATTGACAGCGCCGGCCGTGAAGACAGCAGCACCATGAAGATGTTGTCGGTCTACCGCGCGCAGGATATGGACGCCATTGAAAAGCTGACAGTGGAAGAGGAGGGAGGTGTCGCCTCCTTTCTCGACCTGTTTTTATACGGCCGTAACGCCCGATGGATTCCCCTGATGGAAAAAGCGATGAAAGAAAGCCCGACCCTGTTCGCCGTAGGCGCTGCTCATTTGCCGGGAAAAAAAGGCGTGCTCGATCTGCTGAAGCAGGCGGGTTATACAGTACGGCCTATGAAACACCTGCCGGGAGCGGCGCAGGCAGGTTATACCGTGCGCCCGGCGCAGTACCGGCTGTAATTATATGCATTGATTTCTCACGGAGATTTTTCACGCAACGACCGCAAAGGAGCAAAGACGCAATGAGTATCTGCAGTACGCCTCGACAAGTGATCAGCACGCCACTCAACAAGCAATGTAACTGTTATACAAAGCTGATGTAAACACGATACAGATAATTCCTCTGTGTCTTTGCTTCTTTGCGGTCGTTGCGTGAACCAAACTGCCGGCACCCGCTAAAAAAAAGCGCGACCCAAAATGATCGCGCAAAGCAAAAAATATATTAACGAGCATCAGAACTGCTCCAGTCCGCTGAAAAAGAACGCGCCTTCGATGGCTGCATTCTCATCGCTGTCGCTGCCATGAATGGCGTTTTCTCCGAGCGAAGTAGCGTATAATTTACGAATGGTTCCTTCGGCGGCCTGCGCAGGGTTGGTGGCGCCAATCAGCTCACGGAATGCCGCCACGGCATTGTCTTTTTCCAGGATGGCCGCTATGATAATGCCGCTGCTCATGAATTCGACCAGCTCACCGTAAAACGGGCGCGCTTTGTGTACGGCGTAGAACTCACCCGCCTTTTCAGCGCTCAGCTTGGTTTGTTTCAGCGCTACGATGCGGAAACCCTCTTTGATGATCCGGTCGATAATTAACCCGGCGTGACCGTTCTTCATCGCATCGGGTTTGATCATGGTGAATGTTCTATTGCTCATATAATCTGGCTGTTAGGGCGGCAAAGCTACCTAATTTTAATTACATTTGCACCCGCTTTATGCAACCTATTGAACAAATCTACTCCCGGCTCGACCAGCCGGCCAAAGTGGTAATCACCACGCACCAGAAGCCGGATCCCGACGCCATGGGCTCATCCCTCGCCTTGTATCACCTGCTTGTTCGCTGGGGCCACCAGGTGACCGTGATTTCGCCGACCAACTGGGCTTCTTTTCTCGACTGGATGCCGGGCGCCGATAAGGTGCTGAACTACGAGATCACCCGCGATAAGTCAGAGGCCATCATACGAGCGGCCGACTGGCTGTTTTGCCTCGATTTCAACACGCCTGTACGGACTAAAAACCTGGCGCCGGTACTCGAAAAGGCCGGGGGTATCAAAGTGCTGATCGATCACCACCAGCAGCCGGCCGAAGATTTCTTCCAGTTCGGCATCAGCGATACCGGCAAGAGCAGCACCTGCGAAATGATATACGATTTTATCATAGGCAGCGGCAAGGGCGACTGGCTGAATACCGAGATGGCCCAATGCCTGTATGCGGGGCTGATCGGCGATACCGGGTCGTTTCGCTTTCCGGCTGCCGGCGCCAGCGTGCATAGCATGGCGGCGCACCTGAAGTCGGTGGGACTGAATCATACACTGGTGCACGAGCATATCTACGACAGCTTCCTGGAAAACAGGTTGCGGTTCATCGGGCATGTGCTGACCAATCGCATGGAGATCTTTTATGAATACAATACAGCCCTGCTCTACATTCCCAAAGCTGATCTGCTGAAATACGATATTAAGACAGGCGATACAGAGGGTTTGGTCAATTATCCCCTTAGTATTCAGGGAATTAGAATGGCTGCCATCGTAATTGACCGCGACGAGGAAAGAAAATGGAGCTTTCGCAGCAAGGGTAACGTGGATGTCAATACCTTTGCCCGTCGCTTTTTCGAGGGCGGCGGTCATTTCAATGCAGCCGGCGGCAGAAGCAGCGCCTCCCTGGAAGAGACCGTCAGGACCTTCAAAAAAGTGCTCAGAGAACACGCGTCAGAATTTCAACTTACATAAAATCAAATGACAAAAATTTCCCTGCTAACCATCGCCGCCGCCAGCCTGCTGGCTGCCTGCGGAACCGG
>JAKPBL010000256.1 GCA_029778965.1 Bacteroidota bacterium | reverse complement strand
GGCGATTTTATTAAAGATCCGTATGTTTTCGAATTTCTAAAAATTCCCGAAACAGCAATTGCTACAGAAAAAGACATCGAAACCGCCCTGATTGTCAACCTGCAACAATTTCTGCTCGAGTTGGGTAAAGGCTTTTCTTTTGTAGGTAGGCAATACCGTGTCAGCACTGAAACCGAACATTTTTACATCGACCTTGTCTTTTACAATTACCTGATGAAGAGCTTTGTGCTGATCGACCTGAAGCTGGAGAAGTTGACGCACCAGGATATTGGCCAGATGGATATGTACCGCCGCCTGTTTGATGACCTTATAAAGCCCGACGGTGATAATCCGACTATTGGTATCATTCTCTGCACAGAGAAGAGCGAGACGGTAGTTAAATATTCGGTGATGAACGACAATAAACAATTATTCGCATCTAAGTACATGTTGTATTTACCTACGGAAGAAGAGCTTATTTCAGAGATTGAGCGGGAGAAAAGAAAACTCCAAATGGAATAATGCCGTAAACTTGAACTATGACAGCCAAAAACATTATTCTCGACCTCGGCGGGGTATTGCTCAATCTCAGTTTCCCCAAAACAGAAGAAGCGTTCAAGACGCTGGGCCTTTCTGGTTTCAACAACCATTTTTCCCAGTTCAAGGCTTCGCCTTTATTCGAAGAACTGGAAACCGGTAAGGTAAGCAAAGAGCAATTCCTCGAACATTTCAAAAGAGAAACCGGCCTCGTTAAGCCCGATACAGCTATTGTAGCCGCCTGGAATGCGATGTTGCTTGATTTTCCGCCCGAGCGTGTTCAATGGCTGGAAACACTGGCCGGCAGGTACCGGCTTTTCCTGTACAGCAATACCAACGCTTTCCACCACGATGCTTTCCAGGCTTCGTTCCTGGAAGCTTTTCCAAAAAAACCGTTTGACGATTATTTCGACAAAGCGTATTACTCGCATATACTAGGGCTGCGAAAGCCTTATGCGGCTTCATACACCGCCCTGCTTAATGATGCGGGGATCAAGGCCGCCGAAACAATTTTCATCGACGATACGTACCCCAATATTGAAGGCGCGCTTGAAGCCGGCCTGCAGGCCATTCACCTGAAGCCGGGTATGACGGTGCTAGAACTGGATGTGTAGATGGTTGTTAGTATTTACGCTGCCTGACTCCGTCAGCATCAACGACTGTTAATGTATAACCGAAAACCAGCATTGAATTTGACAATAATGTTTCAATAAGTTGCCCGGGTTGTTCCGGTAGAAATTCATCGATTCGCAGGTAAATAACCCCTTGCTGTGGTCGAAAATTATGTCTGAAAATGAGTTCTCCATAATCTCTGTCGAATGTAAGAATCAATCGGTCTTCCGTCATGGCGATTTCCATAACCTCTCTGTCTTTTATACCTGGGCTCTCGACGCCAATTGCTTTTATGTCAAACCCCTTTTCGCGCAGATAAGAAACGCTTCGGAGCGGGAAGTTTTCATTTGCGAGCAATTTCATTGTGTCAGGCTGTCTTTCGTGGTGATACGAATAACAACCCATCTTGCATACATTCTCTGATATATACAAAAACAGCCTGTAGTGATTCTTTTGTAAGTCTGGGATAATTTTCCAGTATTTGACGCTCGGTCCAACCCTGGGCTAATAAACCAATGATAAATTCGACAGAGATTCTTGTCCCTTTAACTGCAGGCTTGCCCACCAATACCTCTTTGTCAGAAACAATATGATCTTGCCATTTCATGGTAGTAAAAATAACAAAATGTGCTCGTTATTGGGACCGTGGCCGGTATAAAAGAGGCCAGCCTACTCGCTGATCTCTTCGAAGTCAATATACTCTTTGCGAACTTCTTTCTGCGCCGGGCCGGGCTGCCGGCGCGACTCACCCTCTTCCGCATCGCCGGTGCTATAACCTTGCTGCTGGCGCGCCCGGTTCTCCATTTCCTCCTGCGCGGCTTTGAATTGCCTGCGTACCTCGCGCGTGGCCTTCGATACCGGCAGCACAAAGCCGAAAAGGAAGCGGTAAGCAATATAGGCAAGCAATGCCCAAAAGATGATCTGTACCATAGTAATAAAGGTACAAACAGATGCGGAGGGAGAATGTTTAGGAAAGTCAAAAGTCAAAAACGAGCGCATAGCCGTGTGGCTGTGCCAGTGACTGGCAGGTTGACGGTTATAAGATTACAAGTAATTGATAATCAGTTTAGTGAAACCAGAAACTCAGTACCAGGCCTGCCCGGCGATTGCGGCCGGTTTATATTTACGCTGCCTGCAACTCTATGGTCTGCCGGCTTTTCAGCGACCCATTTTTGACTTTTGACTTTTGACCTTTGATTTTCCCCTACCTTTGCAGCGGTAAATGATTCAAAAGAAGGGAACGGAAGCGTTCCCTTCTTCCATTTTGCATGACAAACGAAGACATTATACAAGCGGTAACAGCGATGCTGGAAGAGCTGCTCGGCGCCGACCCTGACTATTTCCTGGTGGATATTCGTATTAAGCCTACCCATAATATAAAGGTTTTCCTCGATGCCGACCAGGGAATAAGCATCGCCGGTTGCGCCCGCTATAACCGCGCGCTGTACAAAAAAATTGAAGAGGCGGGCTGGTTCCCTGAAGGCGATTTCTCGCTCGAAGTATCCTCGCCGGGGCTCGACGAACCGCTTAAAACAGGCCGGCAGTACCGGAACAATACCGGTCGCCATGCCGAAGTGACCCTGAACGACGGCAGCAAGCTCAACGGCGTACTCCAGTCGGTTACCGAAGACGGCATCGTGCTCGAAGAAACCAAAGGAAAGAACAAGAAAAAAGAAGTGGTCGCCCACTCTTTGCTATTCGATAACATCAAACAAACAAAAATTCAGGTAGTTTTTTAAATAACACCGCCATGGCAAGTATCAATCTGATCGAAGCATTCCAGGACTTCAAAGACGCCGAAAACATCGACCGCCCCACCATGATGAAAGTGGTTGAAGACGTGTTCAAAACCCTGCTGCGCAAGAAGTACGGGGCCGATGACAATTTCGACGTCATCGTGAACGCCGAAAAAGGCGACCTGGAGATCATGCGCCGCCGCACCATCGTCGAAGACGGAGAGGTGGAAGACCCGCTGGCCCAGATCGCCTACAGCGACGCCCGGAAGATAGAACCCGACTATGAAGTGGGCGAAGACCTGTACGAAGAAGTGGAGATACTCGATTTCGGCCGCCGCGCCATCCTGGCCGCCAAACAGACCCTGGCCAGCCGCATCAGCGACCTGAAAAAGAACGTGCTTGTCAAAAAATACGGCGACCGCGTAGGAGATATCATCAACGCCGAGGTGTACCAGGTATGGAAAAAAGAGATCCTGCTGCTCGACGAAGAGGGCAATGAGCTGATCCTGCCTAAAAGCGAGCAGATTCCGCAAGACTATTTCAAAAAAGGCGAAACCATCCGTGCCGTGGTTAAAAAAGTGGAGCTGAAAAATAATTCGCCCGTTATCATTTTATCCCGTACCAGTCCGCTTTTCTTGGCTAAATTGCTTGAAATTGAAGTGCCCGAGATCTTCGACGGCCTTATCGTGATCAAGAAGATCGTGCGCGAGCCGGGGGAAAGAGCCAAAGTAGCCGTAGAGTCTTATGATGACCGCATCGACCCCGTAGGCGCCTGTGTGGGTATGAAGGGAAGCCGCATTCACGGCATTGTTCGCGAACTGAAGAACGAGAACATCGACGTGATCAACTGGACCAACAACCAGCAACTGCTGATCCAGCGCTCGCTTACCCCGGCCAAGATCACCAGCATGGAGATCGATAACGAGAAGCACCACGTGAACGTGTTCCTTAAACCAGACCAGGTTTCCCTTGCCATCGGCCGGAAAGGCGTCAATATCAAACTGGCCCAGGAATTGACAGGGCTTACGATCGACGTATTCCGCGATAACGAGGGCGACGAAGAAGAATACGATATCGACCTCGACGAATTTGCCGACGAGATCGATACCTGGATTATAGACGAATTAAAACGCATCGGTTGCGATACCGCACGCAGCGTTTTGGACCTTACAGTTGACGAATTAGAAAGAAGAACCGATCTCGAGCGCGAAACCATCGAAGAAGTTCGAAAAGTCGTAAAAGCAGAGTTCGAAAAAGAATAAATGGCAGAAATAACAACACCCAGATTAATGGCGGCCGCCAAGGAATTCAACATCGGCAAAGACACGCTGGTGGAGTTCCTGGTGTCCAAAGGTTTTGACCGCGATGAGCTAAAGCCCACGTCGAAACTCTCTGAAGACATGTACAATGCGCTTCAGCGCGAGTTCCAGAGCGACAAAGTGGCCAAGATCAAGAGCGACCAGATCGACCTGCCCAAAGGCAGCACGCAGGAAAAGAAGAAGAAGGAAGACGAAGAAGTTCTTTTCCGCAAGGAAACCAAAAAGACAGAACCGGCGCCCGTGGAAAAACCGGCGGCGGAAACCAAACCGGTGGAACCCGAACTGCCCGTAGCACCCGAGATAAAAACGCCCGCGGCAGATGTCTTTGCCGAAGCGCCGGTGAAAGAAAAAACGGAAAAAGAAGCGCCTGCCGAACCGGAGATCGCCAAAGTGGAATCGGGTACCATCGAAGGACCGAAAATCGTTGATAAAATAGACCTCTCGGCCATCGATTCAAGCACCCGCCCGAAAAAAGTGGTTAAGAAGCAGGGCGAACCGGCCAAAAAAGCGGCCGAAAAGCCGCCGGCAGAACAACCGGTGGCTATCACCACGCCTGAGCCCGAAGCCACTATAACACCCGCCGAAGAAGAAACGAACGAGCCGCCTGTTATCGAAAATATCCAGGCCGAACGCCTTACCGGTCCCCGGATCATGGGCAAGATCGATCTTCCGACCGACAGCGATACCCGTCCCAAGCCCGGCGGCGCTGCAGGCGGCGATACCAAACGCGTGCGCAAGCGCATCCCCATCGATAAGAAAGGGGAGAACATCACCCGCCAGCAGGCCAGTGGCCAGCAGGGTGGTTTCCGTGGTCCCGGACAGACAGGCCAGGGTGGCGGCTTCCGCGGTCCCGGCCAGCAGGGCGGCAATCGCTTCCAGCGTCCCGGCCAGCAGGGGCAGCGCGGTAACAACCGTACCGGTGGTCAACGCCAGAACCCGCGCGAAGTCAAGGAAATAGACCAGAAAGAGATACAGGAGAAGATCCGGCAAACCCAGGCCAAAATGGCCGGCGGCGGCCCCAAAGGCGGTCGCGGATTGAAAACACGTCGCCTGCGTGAGAAACGCCAGGGCATGGTAGAGCAGGAAGGCCACGACGCACAGGACACTACCATCCAGGTAACCGAATTCATCAGCGTAAGCGAACTCGCCAGCCTGATGGATGTAAGTTATGCGGAAGTGATCGGCAAGTGTATGGGCCTCGGTATGATGGTGTCGATCAACCAGCGCCTCGACGCCGAAGTGATCGAACTGGTGGCGGGAGAATTCGGCTTCAACGTGGAATTCATCGGCCTCGACGACATGGAAGACATGGACGAGGAAGATATCCAGGACGACCCGGAAGACCTGCAGCCGCGTTCACCCATCGTTACCATCATGGGTCACGTTGACCACGGTAAAACATCGCTGCTCGATTATATCCGCAGCGCCAACGTGGTGGCCGGCGAGGCTGGCGGCATCACGCAGCACATCGGCGCCTATACCGTTGACGTGGCGGAAGATAAAAAGATCACCTTCCTCGATACCCCCGGTCACGAAGCCTTTACGGCCATGCGTGCCCGCGGCGCCAAAGTGACCGACATTGCGGTGATCGTGATCGCAGCAGACGACGCGGTGATGCCCCAAACCAAGGAGGCCATCAGCCACGCCCAGGCCGCCAACGTACCGATGATCTTCGCCATCAACAAGATCGATAAAGACGGGGCCAACCCGCAGAAGATATACGAACAGCTCTCCCAGATGAATATCCTGGTGGAAGAGTGGGGCGGTAAATTCCAGAGCCAGGAGCTCAGCGCCAAAAAAGGCCTGAACGTAGACCTGCTGCTCGAAAAGATACTGCTTGAAGCCGAGCTGCTCGACCTGAAAGCCAACCCCGACCGCGAGGCCAACGGTACTATTATCGAAGCCACGCTCGACAAAGGCCGCGGTTATGTGGCTACCGTGCTGGTACAGAACGGCACGCTGCAGCAGGGCGATATCGTGGTATCGGGCCAGTACTATGGCCGGGTGAAAGCGATGTTCAACGAGCGCAACAAGAAGATGGACCAGGCCCTGCCTTCCACGCCGGTACTGATCCTCGGACTGAACGGCGCTCCGCAGGCGGGTGAAACCTTCCGGGTATATGAAGACGAATCTGAAGCGAAAGAAGTGGCCGGTCGCCGGGCACAGATACTCCGTGAACAGGGTATCCGTACCAAGAAGCACATCACCCTCGACGAGATCGGCCGCCGCCTGGCGCTGGGCAATTTCAAGCAGCTCAACCTCATTATCAAGGGCGACGTGGACGGTTCGGTCGAAGCGCTCTCCGACTCCCTTATCAAGCAAAGCACCGAAGAGATCGCCGTGTCGGTGGTACACAAGGCTGTGGGCGCCATCACCGAAAGCGATGTACTGCTGGCTACCGCTTCCGACGCCATCGTGATCGGCTTTAACGTACGGGCCTCCAACCAGGCAGCGCGCCTGGCCGAAAACGAAGGGGTGGAGATCAAGACCTATTCCATCATCTACAACGCGATCGAAGAGATCCGCAGCGCGATGGAAGGCATGCTTGAACCCAAGGTGCAGGAGAAAGAAGTGGCCCAGGTGGAAGTGCGCGAAGTGTACAAGTTCGACAAAGCGACCGTTGCGGGCTGTTTCGTTACCGACGGCAAGATCAAGCGCGACAGCAAGATCCGCCTCTTCCGCGACGGGGTACTTATCTATCCCCGTACCGAAGGCGCCTTTGGCG
>JAKPBL010000245.1 GCA_029778965.1 Bacteroidota bacterium | reverse complement strand
GAAGGCGATCTCGATGGCATTCTCCACGCCGTAGCAGAAGCCGAAATGACGGGCCAGGTAAATACGCAACGGGCCGCCGTCGAGCAACGTGGGACTAAAATCCTTCTTCAGCTTGTCGGCCTCGCGGCGCAGCTTTTTAACAGCGCTGATCAGCGAACTTCTGTAATGAACGGGAACCTCGAATTGTTTCATGCCTCGCCTGTATAAACCAGCCGCAAAATTATCTTATTTTCACCCATCCCGATTCATTTGAAACTGTTATTATGGCATTTACCGGATTTGTACCGTTAGACTGGACACACCAAAGCAATATTTACGAGGTCAACCTTCGCCAATACAGCCCCGAAGGAGATTTCCGCGCTTTCGCGCGGGAAATGCCGCGGCTGCGCGACATGGGCGTACAGGTATTGTGGTTCATGCCCATTACACCCATCGCCACCGAAAAAAGAAAAGGCACCCTCGGCAGCTACTACGCCTGCGGCGATTACACCAGCACCAACCCCGAATATGGCAGCATCGACGACTTCAGGTCGCTCGTGACCCAGGCCCATGCGCTGGGGCTGAAAGTGATCATCGACTGGGTGGCCAATCATACCGGCTATGGCCATAGCTGGACCCATACCCATCCCGAATATTTCAAGAAAAATGAGCACGGCGACTTCTACGATACCAACGGGTGGGACGATGTGATCGACCTGGATTATGGCAACCCCGCGCTGCGGCAGGCGATGATCGATGCGATGGATTTCTGGGTCAGGGAAACCGATATCGACGGATTTCGCTGCGACATGGCCATGCTCGTTCCGCTGGATTTTTGGGTAGAAGCCCGCCACCAGCTCGACCGCCGTAAGAAACTGTTCTGGCTGGCCGAATGCGAAGAGCTGCATTACCACGACGCTTTCGACGCCACCTATGCCTGGGAATGGATGCACAAAACAGAAGACTTCGCCAAAGGCAGAACCGATATCGCCGGGCTCGACTGGCTGCTCAATAAGATCAATGCTAACTATCCGCCCGCGGCACTCAAAGTCTGGTTTACCAGCAACCACGACGAAAACAGTTGGAATGGTACTGAATATGAAAAATACGGCAACCTGACCCTGCCACTGGCCGTATTCAGCGCTACCTGGAACGGAATGCCGATGATCTACAGCGGGCAGGAAGCACCCAATTACAAACGGCTCGCCTTCTTCGATAAAGACCCGATCGCGTGGAACGGTCATTCTGCGCTGCACGGCTTTTATAAAAAGCTGCTTACCCTGCATGCCACCCATCCCGCGGCACGCGGCGGTGATCCCGCCGTACAAACCCGGCGGCTGCATACCGATGCCGATGCACAGGTCTTCTCTTTTGTTCGCCAAAACGGCGAAGCCGTTATGCTGGTCGTCCTCAACTTGTCCGACCGCCCGGATTTTTTCGTGCAGTTCCACAACGACCTGCCCGGGGGCTGGTATGAAGAGCTGTTCAGTGGCGAGCAGGTCGATTTCTCCATAAAAAAAGGCGTGCACCTGCACGCCTGGGGATATAAAGTCTTTACAAAGAAAGCATAACTATTCAGAGATCTTCATCGGGTACCTGAATACGCCGTCGTAACCGGGATACATGCCGTCGAGCGTAACCGAGCTGCCGGCTTTTTCCAGTTCGATGCGGAACTCTTCCACCGTACTGACTTCCTTGCCATTCACCTTCAGCACTACAAAACCTTCTTCCATGCGGGTTTTGCTGAAGGCGCCGTTATCGGTGATGCTCTTCACCATCACCCCGCCCTTCACACCCATTTCCTTGGCTGTTTTGGCAGAAATGGTAGACAGGTCGGCGCCCAGCTTGTCGAGCACAGTGGTCTTCACGATGGAGGTTGTACCACCGCTGTTGCGAAGCACTACTTCACTTACCAGGTCTTTGCCATCGCGCCGGTAGCCGATCTTAACACGGTCGCCCGGCCGGTAGGTGGCGATCTGCCCAACCATCTCGGGACCCGAACGCACCGGTATGCTGTTGATACGGGTAATGAAGTCACCCTTACGGATACCCGAAGCCGCCGCTGCGCCGTCTTTGGTCACGTCGAGCACATACACGCCTTCGCCATCTGCAATGCCTTCCTGCTTCTTCACTTCATCGCTCAGGTTATCGGGGGCGTAGTTGATGCCCAGGTATGCGCGCTGCACGGTGCCGAATTTCATCAGGTCGGCAACGATCTTTTTTACCAGGTTAACGGGAATGGTAAATGAATAGCCGGCATAAGAGCCGGTGGGAGAAGCAATGGCTGAGTTGATGCCCACCATTTGCCCGGCCGTATTGATGAGTGGCCCGCCGCTATTGCCGGGATTGACCGCGGCATCGGTTTGGATGAACGATTCAATAGGCACTTTGCTCTGGCGTTTGTTGATATCGAGCGCGCGGCTCTTGGCGCTGACAATGCCTGCGGTAACCGTGGCATCCAGGTTCAGGGGATAACCCACCGCCAATACCCACTGGCCGATCTTCAGGTCGTCTGAATTGCCGTATAACAGGAAGGGAAGCCCTTTGGCTTCGATCTTGATAACGGCCAGGTCGCTCGACGGATCGGCGGCGATCAGCCTTGCCTTGTAGGTTTTCTTGTCGCTGAGGCTTACGGTAATGTCGTCGGCGCCGTCTATCACGTGGTTATTGGTCACGATATAACCATCGTCGCTGATAATAGCGCCCGAACCCGAACCCATGGAAGGCATCGACCGCGGGGTCATGCCTTCGTCCATGTCGAATCCGAACAGGTCGAACAGCGGGCTTCTGCGCGGCAGGTTATTGCTGGCCGTGCGGGTAGCCTTGGTTTTGATATGCACCGTTGCGGGAATGGCGCTGTTGGCAGCGTCGACAAAATCAGACGGCGGACTATCAGACCGGCCGTCGAAAAAGCCGGCATAGTTCGACGGTATCTCCCGCTGGTCAGTGGCCGAATAAGCGTACTCGTTCTTGTGAAAGTATTTATTGTAAGCTACCATGCTGCCTACCGAGGTGACAGCACTCAGAAGGATGATGGGTACAACTTGTTGCAGTTTCATAATTTCAATCTGTTTAAACAAATGATCGCTACAAAATAACGATGCGACGCATCTTTCGGTTGTATCGATTTTTGGTTTAACAATAGTTTTACTAAGGGCTTCGTAGATGCTTTTTAAAGATACGCCAAAAACGCCATGGTATCCACGCCATCGGCATAGTCTGTGACGGCCGGTTCCTGCGCTTTTCCAAAGGGGATCTTACCGTGTCCAACGATGCATTGTACCGAATTATTGCCCGCCAGCGCCTCCGCCGGGTCGCTGCCCGGCAGGTAATAGCTGTAATGAAGCTGCGAAATGGGTGAAAACACCGACTCGTTCTCCGTCAATAGTATGGAGTTGTTCGTCATATACAATTGCTTGTTAAGCAATGCAATAGCCAGCTGATAGTCGTAGTTGTTCTTATACCGGCTGTGATCTGAGAAATAGCTGTATTTGCGGAAAGCCGCCAGCACAGGCTCGAAATTATATCCTGCCGGCACCCGGAGTGCCGTAACATTGCGGCAGCCGAGCCCGAAGTACAGGTGGGTGTCGTCGGCCAGCTTCTCCAGTTCGGCCGTGGACTCTGTTCCGTCGAGAATGGCCACCGAGGTCCGGTTTTTCCGGATAATGCTCGGGTACCTGCCGAAATAGTATTCGAAATAACGGGCGCTGTTGTCGCTGCCCGTAGCAATGTAAGCATCGCAGCCTTTCAGCAGCTCACCCAGGCGGTAGTGTGCGCTGGCGGCAGGTTCCCATTGTTCAAGCACCCAAAGCAGGTGCGGCAGCAGGATATTATCTTTCGAAGACAGCTTGATATGGGCGATATGCCCTGTAATGAATGTGCATAACCAGTCGTGGAAGCCCACCAGCGGAATATTGCCCGCCATTACGACGCCTACGGTCTTTGCCGCCGGCTGCCGGTCGGGAACGGCATATTGTTTTGCCCAGCTCTCCAGTATCGCCGGTTGCAGAAACTGCCCGGCGATGGCCTGGGCGGCCTTTTCCACGAAAGCAGGCGTAAACCAGGGATTGTGCGCCCCCGCCCGCCTAACAACAGATTGCCATGCCTCGCCGTTTTGCGCCAGGTAATCGCCCAACTTCACCAATAAATCTATCCGGCATTGTAAATTCAACATGGCGTTCTAAATTTGCTGCAAGTTAATTGCTTCACAGACGGTAAAAAACTGAAGAATATGGCGATCAAGATAACAGATGAATGCATCAATTGCGGCGCCTGCGAGCCGGAATGTCCCAATAACGCTATTTACGAGGGTGGGGTGGAATGGGCGCTCAGCGATGGCACTACGGTGAAAGGCAGTTTTACGCTTATGGACGGATCTGCCATGGATGCCGATCAGCGGAACAGCCCCGTTAGCGTCGATACATATTACATTGTTCCAAATAAGTGCACCGAATGCCAGGGATTCCATGAAGAGCCGCAGTGCGCTGCGGTATGCCCGGTCGACTGTTGTGTGCCCGATGAAATGTACCAGGAAACGGTCGACGAGCTGATGGCCAAGAAGGAAAAGCTGCATCTCTGATTTTTGGCTTTTTATTTTTGCATATTGACGCTTGTTTTTTTATCTTTAAAACAGCAATGTTTGCTAGTAGCTTCGGCTACTTTTTATAGGTGGGTGATATTTCCCGCCAGGTAACGGGTGAAGGAATCAATCCTTCACCTTTTTCTTATCAGAACAACAGAAAACCAGATCCGACACAATGGCCAAAAAGATTGTCGCTTTTCTCACCGGCGGTTATTCAGGTGAGGCGGAGATTTCGTACCTGAGCGCGGTGACCATCACTAAAAACCTCGACCGCAGCAAGTACGAGGTGTACACCATCGATATCCGTACCGACGGGTGGTGGCATAAAACCGCCGCGGGTAACGAAATAGCGGTAGACAGGAACCATTTCACGCTGACCCTGGAAGGCAATAAGATCAGGTTCGACGTGGTGCTGATTGGCATACACGGAACACCCGGCGAAGACGGGAAACTGCAGGGGTATTTCGACATGCTGGGCCTGCCTTACACCAGTTGCGATGCGGCCACTTCGGCCCTCACCTTCAATAAACGGTACACCGTGGCCGTAGCTGCTTTCGGTGGCGTACACGTGGCACGGTCCATTCACCTGTTCAGGGAGCGTCCGTACGATACGGCGGCCATCGCACGGCAGTTGCAATTGCCTTATTTCGTAAAACCGAATAACGGCGGCAGCAGTATCGGCATGAGTAAGGTGACCAGGGCCGAAGACCTGGAGGCCGCCATCCGGAAGGCTTTTCGTGAAGACGGCCAGGTGCTGATTGAAGAGTTCATTGCAGGCCGCGAATTCACCATCGGTGTATTCAGAAGCAAGGGCGAAATCATTACGCTGCCCTTTACCGAGATCATTGCGAAAAACGAATTCTTTGATTTTGAGGCCAAATACCACGGTAAAAGCGAAGAGATCACCCCCGCGCAGGTAGAAGAAGCGGTGGCCGAGAAGGTTAGGGCGGCAGCAAAGCAGGTGTACGCCTTGTTCAATTGCCGCGGCATTGTTCGCATCGACTTTATTTACAACGAGGCCGCGGGCGCCCCTTATATGCTGGAAGTGAACACTGTACCGGGCCAGAGCGAAGCCTCGCTGGTGCCGCAGCAGGTGCGCGCCATGGGCTGGTCGCTCACCGAATTCTATTCAGCCCTGGTAGATGAGGCCTTGACAGGTAAATAATTTTTGTTTTCTTTGAGCCGGTTACCAAACAATATAGTCTAGTGTTCGCATCCCTTACCAAAAAGCCACTGTGGCTGAACCTGCTGGTCGCCCTGGCGATCGTCGCCCTGCTGGTATTCCTTTTTTTCAATACGCTTGAATATTTCACGAAGCATGATAAAGTAGTCACCGTACCCAATGTGGTCGGGAAGTCGTTCGATGCAGCGAAGGAAACCCTTGAAAAAGACGGGTTCGATGTGATGATCCAGGATTCCGTGTACCGCGATACGGCCAAGGCGATGGCAGTGGTGAAGCAGTTTCCCGAAGCCGATGCATCGGTAAAAGTGAACCGCACCATTTACCTTACCGTAAACAGGGCCATACCACCCGATGTGGTAATGCCGAACCTGGTAGGGATGAGCATCCGCAATGCGGCGATCGTGCTGAAACAGTTCGGGCTGAAGATGGGCGACACAACCTATAAGCCCGACTTCGCGAAAAATTCGGTGCTGAGCCAGGAAGTAAAAGGCGTGAAAGTGGATCCGGGTACCAAGCTTCCGATGGGCACGGCGGTATCGCTCGTATTGGGCAGCGGCTTGTCGAATGTAGACATGATGGTGCCCGACCTGGTAGGCCTCAGCTATCGCGAAGCTGCGTCGATGCTCGAAGGAACAGGGATCAATTTTGGGGCAAAAGTGATTGACGCCGCGGTGAAAGATACCGCCGCCGCCTATATCTACCGGCAAAGCCCCGATCACCTGACGGTCGACCTGCGACCGAACCGGATACGGTCGGGCCAGATGATCGATATCTGGCTGGGCACGCAAAAACCCGTTCGTGATACAACGCGCCAGTTGCCCCCGCCGCCCCCCGCAGAGAATAATTACTAAAACATACACATCATGGAAAACATCAGTGTCGACCTGGTAAAAGCACGATTGGATGCAGGCGAAAAACTCCATATCATCGACGTGCGCGAACCGGAAGAATATGCAGAAAGCAATATCGGCGCCCTGCTTCTGCCGCTGGGCAGAATCCAGGCCATGCAGGTCGACGAGATCGAAGACCTCAAAAACGAGGAGCTGATCATACACTGCCGCAGTGGGAAAAGGAGCCTGACCGCCTGCCAGTTCCTTGAATCGATGGGTTTTACCAACCTGAAAAATGTGGAAGGCGGCATCCTTGCCTGGCAGGCAAAATTCGGCAAGTGAACTGACCAGCGTTGACGAATGCGTCAGTCAACCACTTCGTAAAGCATCATCGCTGCAGCCTTGTTTTTAAGCGATACTTCACCTATGGCCACGCAATTGAACGACTGTTTGATCTGCTCATA
>JAKPBL010000196.1 GCA_029778965.1 Bacteroidota bacterium | reverse complement strand
ATGGTAGGTGCCGTAGTGCTGGGAAAGAAGTGATTTCTGACGCTTAAATCATTATTTGTGCCAATAAACCTTTACATTTTCGTTTCGCTCGCCTTATTCGCCATCGGCGTGATCGGTGTGCTGACACGGCGGAATGCGATTATCATCTTCATGTGCATTGAGCTGATGCTGAATGCAGTGAATCTTTTGCTGGTGGCCTTTTCCAAAATGCACCTGGCCGACCTGGCGGCGAAAGTACCCGGGGCGACCAATACAGGTGTCGACGGACAACTATTCGTGTTTTTTATCATGGTGGTGGCTGCCGCAGAGGTAACGGTGGGACTGGCTATTATCGTGATGATGTACCGTAATGTCCATTCGGTGGACGTGAATTTCCTGAACAGACTGAAAAACTAGTATATCATGGATTATGTTTGGCTGGTTCCGTTTTTTCCGCTCGTTGGCTTCCTGCTGAATGGACTCCTGCGCAACAGTTTGTCCAAGCCTCTGTCGGCCGTTATCGGATCAGGAGTAACCCTGGCTTCCTTTATCGTCAGCGTAGCCCTGTTCATGCAGGTAAAAGCGGGTACAACCGCCACCGTGGTGCTTTTCGACTTTATTTCTTTCGGAGATGTCCATATACCCTTTGCTTTCCAGGTCGATCAGCTATCGGTGCTCTTCCTGCTGATTGTAACCGGCATCGGCTTCCTGATACATCTCTACTCCACCGCTTACATGAAAGAAGAGAGCAGCCTGCATTATGCCCGGTATTTTGCCTACCTCAACCTGTTCGTATTCTCCATGCTGCTGCTGGTGCTGGGTGCGAATTATGTTATTATGTTCATCGGCTGGGAGGGCGTGGGGCTTTGCTCTTATTTGCTGATCGGTTATTGGTTCAAGAACATCGATTACAGCAGCGCCGCTAAAAAGGCTTTTGTGATGAACCGGATCGGCGATTTCGGTTTCCTGATCGCCCTGTTCTGGCTGATCGCCAAAACCGGCAGCCTTACCTATACCGACGTATTTGCCAAAGCGGGCGCCCTCAGCGCACACGACCTTACCATTATTACCCTGCTGCTTTTCGTGGGCGCTACCGGTAAAAGCGCCCAGATACCGCTTTACACGTGGCTGCCCGACGCCATGGCCGGTCCCACGCCGGTATCGGCTCTCATCCACGCCGCTACCATGGTAACAGCCGGTATCTATATGATTGCCCGCAGCAACATTCTCTATACGCTGGCGCCTTATACCTCTTCGGTGATCCTGGTGATCGGCACCGCAACCGCCCTGCTGGCAGCCAGCATTGCGCTCAAACAGAACGACATTAAAAAGGTACTGGCGTATTCAACGGTAAGCCAGTTGGGCTATATGTTTATCGGCCTCGGCGCCGGCGCCTATACCGGTGCTGTATTCCATGTGATGACCCACGCTTTTTTCAAGGCGTTGCTGTTCCTGGGCGCCGGTTCGGTGATCCATGCCATGCACCATGAGCAGGACATCCGTAACATGGGTGGCCTGGCGAAGAAGCTGCCGGTAACGCACTGGACATTTCTGATTGGCTGCCTGGCTATTGCGGGTATTCCACCTCTGTCGGGGTTCTTTTCGAAAGATGAGATATTGGCGGCGGCCCATGGCAAAGGCATGATTTGGTATGTGCTGGGCGTACTGGGCGCGCTGATGACGGCTTTTTACATGTTCCGCTTATATGCCATGACCTTCCGCGGACAGTTTCGCGGCACTCATGAACAGGCGCATCACCTGCATGAATCGCCGGCGGCGATGACCATACCCCTGGTAGTGCTGGCCATACTGAGCGCAGTGGGCGGTTTCCTGGGGGTGCCGGCCGTGTTTAAAGAGAATGCGCACTGGCTGGAGCATTTCCTGTCGCCGGTTTTCGCATCGTCTGCCGCCCTGCAGCATCACCATGAGCTGCCGCACAGCACCGAACTCATGCTGATGGGCGTGGTAACGGCACTGGTGGTGGCCATCGTCGCCTGGGCCTGGTCGAAGTACAGCAGGTATGAAAAAACCGCCGGCGAGAATACCGGTATTGCCAAGGTACTGGAGAACAAATGGTATGTGGATGAGATCTATGATGCGGTGGTAAGCAAACCGGTAAACGCATTTGGCAAGTTGCTGGGCAAGCTCGACAAATATGGCATCGACGCAGTAGTGAACGGGCTGGGCCGCAGCGTACAATACGCCAGCCGCCAGGTGAGGTTGCTGCAAAGTGGCCAGGTAGGCAGCTATATATTATTGATGGTGATCGGCATGATCGTCTTGCTTGCCCTGCAGGTATTTCTAAAAAAATAATTAACCAGAACGAATTAGATCCAAATAATGGTACCTGTTTTACTGATATTGATTCCATTGCTGACGGGCCTGGGTTTGTTCTGGGTGAAATCCGGCAGCAGCGCACGCACCCTGGCCTTCCTGGCAAGCCTTGCGTCTCTTTGCGTTATGCTCGCCGCGTTATCGGTATGGAATAGTCCGCAGCACCTCGAGTACGACCATGTGTGGCTGGGCGCCATGAACAGCCGTTTTCATTTTTCGCTCGACGGCATGAGCAAGCTCTTGTGCCTTCTCACTGTTTTCTGCTATCCGCTTATCATATACAGCACCTGGTCGAATGATTATGCCGACAGCAACCGGTACTTCGGGTTGCTGATGCTGACCCAGGCAGGACTGCTGGGTGTTTTCCTGTCGATGGATGCGCTGTTGTTTTATTTTTTCTGGGAGCTGGCGCTGGTGCCTTTGTACTTCCTTTGCTCACGCTGGGGCGGCGAGCGGCGGGTACAGGTCACCATCAAGTTTTTCATATATACCTTTCTCGGCTCGCTGTTCATGCTGATCGGGCTGATCATGTTATACAATAAAGCCGGCGGCTCATTCGCGTATGCAGATTTTCTCCGGCTGAAAATGGGTCCCGGTGAAGAGCTGGGTATATTCTTACTGCTGCTGCTGGCATTTGCGATCAAGATGCCGTTGTTCCCTTTCCATACCTGGCAGCCGGATACCTACGAAACCTCGCCCATGGCGGGTACCATGGTGCTGAGCGCCATTATGGCCAAGATGGGGGTCTTCGGCCTGCTGCGCTGGCTGGCGCCGGTGGTACCGTCGGCCACGTACCAGTACGGCGATAATATCGCCACCCTGGCGGTGATCGGTATGCTGTATGCGTCGTTCATCGCGATACAGCAGGACGACCTGAAAAGGCTGGTGGCCTATTCGTCGATTGCGCATATCGGTCTTATGATCCTGGCTGTTTTTGCACCCAGCTACGGCGGTATCCAGGGCGTAATGATCCAGATGTTCAGCCATGGCATCAACATACTCGGCATGTGGATAGTCGTAAACGAGATCGAAACAAAATTTGGCACCCGCAAGATCAGCGACCTGGGCGGCATTGCGCAACGGGCGCCGGCGCTTACCCTGTTCACGGTGATCATTGTGCTTGCCAATATAGCGCTGCCGCTGACCAATGCATTCGTAGGTGAGTTCATGATGTTTAACGGGGTGCTCGGATCTACCGCT
>JAKPBL010000176.1 GCA_029778965.1 Bacteroidota bacterium | reverse complement strand
GGTACGCACTATATCGGCTCTTTTTACAGAGGTGCTGTCGCCCTTCTTCTGCCGGCTGCGCAGTTTCAGGTAAAGTTCCCCGCTGCCGATATCGAGCAGGCGCAGCAGCGTGGAGTCATCACCGTTAACAAGCGCCCGGGTATTGATGTCGCGGGCGCCAAGCTGGTTGACGCTGAAACGCAAAGATCCGTCGCGGCTTTGCCCTTTCGCCTTTTCGGCAAAAAAGCTCTTGTGGTCGTAACGTGCGTTTTGGCAGTCGATCTGGATGCCGGGTGTACGTATGGCGAGCTGCGGCAGGTGAAAACTGTTGTTACCATCGAAGATGTCTTCCAGCCGCCTGCTGTTGATGGCATGGTGCGTGGAGATGATAGCGCTGAAATGCTCAGTGCTGACGAACGGCTCTTTTTGCCCTTCGCGGTGAACATACATGTTTGCGTTTTCGATGCGCAGGCGGCCGATATCCATTTTTTCAGACAGCTTCCGCTGGAATGCTTCCCACCGGAATGCCTTCTTTTTCTTTTTATCCCGCGGCAGCACGATGTAAACGGTAGGATCGGTCAGCACCAGTTCGCGGGCGTTGAGCTTACCGGCCACCAGGTCTTCGATATTGATGCCCGCCAGTGAAAGTGATCTTACGGCAAGCTTGTTCTTCCCGTACCGGCCGGGTTCGGTGGAATGAAGAAAATAATCTTTCAACGTAAGGTCATTGCCTGTAATGCTGAGCTCGTTGAAACCCGACTGGAAATTGCGGCTGCTGTCAGATTCAAGAAATGCCTTTACTTTCAGTTGCAGCTCATCGAGCGCTACCCGCTGGGGCAGGTTTTTATCGACGAGCAGGTTCTTTACCAGCAACTGGTCGCCTTTTATCTGGAGGGTTTCCCGGCCGCGCGGGTTGCGGGTATTGCCGACGAATTCCATTTCGTATATGGATAACTGTTTGACCAGTATGGGGCCGATCACGTCGAGCAGCTTTCCCTGTGGTTTGACGGTGATGCTGTCTTTGTTTTTCTTCAGGCTGAAATTATCGGCGGAAAAATAACCCTTGGCCGCTTTCAGCGCCCCAAGCTCCACGCTTCCCCTGGTGAGCAGGCTGTTCCAGTTCAGGGAGTCGATCTCGATGCCTTCGAGCCGGAATCCCGAGCTGTCTTTCCCTTCGCCAAGGCGTTTGTGGAATCCCAGCCCCGTCATTTCGAATTTATGGTTTTTTGAATCCCACAGCAACCTGCCGAGATCGATAGCGATGGTCGAATCGGGGTAGATGATCTCGGGGTTCCGGAGCTCGAAATGGATACCCACTTTGTTGTCATGATCCCATTCCGAAATTTTTTTCACCAGGTTCAGGTCGGTAATGTCGAGGTGGATATGGTTGAGGTAATATTTTCCGCCGCTGCCGTTGAAATCGGGATAGTAGGTGCCGTTGCCGTTTACCAGGCTGAAGCTGTGTACCTGCAGCGACTCGAGTACTTTAAAAAAGACGTCCTGTATGCGTGCTACCTGGATGTGGAGGGGAATCAGCTCTTTTTTGCGCGTGGTGTCTTTTTCATCCACCTTCATCACCAGCGAGGGGTTTACCATGCGGAAATGGTCTACGCTGAGCTTGCGTCGAAAGATCAGTTGAAAAACATGCGAGAGCTTGAGCGACAGCGTGTCGGCATGCAGGTAGAAATTGTTGTTGGCGCTGTCGGGGTATACGGGAGCGATGTCAAGCCCAGTTGCACGTACCACCATGTGCAGCGGATCGACCCGGATTTTTTTGGCATCCAGCCGGTACCGGCCGTCGGACAATACCGATACCGTCTTTTTTACCGCATAGGTCGATTGCAGGCGAACGAAAAGGCCTACGCTCAATACCAGCGCCAGGAGGAAAGCTCCCAACAGGATGTAGAGGAGGTTTTTTCGAGAGGGCCGATTCATTTTTCAAGATAGTGAAAAAAAAGTATGCACCCGTTTGCACGACAGCAACCACACATCATAGATTATAGCCTTCAACCACCGTCAATTAATTTCCGCGCCGGGCTGAATGTGTTCTTGTGGACGAATAAAATGTAGGCGACCGTTCTCACCCGAGGCCATCAGGATCATGCCGTTACTTTCGATGCCGCGCATTTTGCGGGGCGCCAGGTTGGCGACCACCACTACCTGTTGCCCGGTAAGGTCTTCGGGTTTGAAATGCTGGGCTATGCCGCTTACGATGGTGCGTGTTTCGACGCCCATATCGATCGTCAGTTTGAGCAGCTTGTCGGCTTTCTCGACTTTCTCGGCGTGAACGATGGTGCCGGCCCGAAGGTCGATCTTCGCAAAATCGTCGAATTGGACAGTGGGTTTGAGGTTTGCGGTTTGCGGTTTGAGGTTTGCGGTGTCGTTGTCGGCTGCGATATTGCCCGCCGGTGTAGAGGCATCGGGCACACCGGTAGCGCCGGGGCGGATGCTGTTGTTGCGCAGCTTTTCAACCTGGTAGCTGATCTCTTCGTCTTCGATTTTGCGAAAGAGCAGTTCGGGCGCACGGAGGCTGTAGCCGACGCTCAGTAGCTTTGTTTTACCGGCATTTTCCCAGTCGAGCATCTTCTCGACCACTTTGAACATGTGCAGCATTTTTCGCGCAGTATGGGGCAGGAACGGGTTGACCAGGATGGCCAGGTTGGCGCAGGTCTGCAGGCAGATATGCAGGGTGTTGTCGATGTTCTGCTGTGCGGCGGCGGTTGGCTTGCCGTCGTCGCCGGTTTCCTTCACTTTTTTCCAGGGCTCTTTCGTTTGCAGGTAACGGTTACCAATACGTGCCAGGTCGATCACTTCGAATTGTGCTTCGCGGAACTTATAATTCTCGATCAGCCCTTCCACGGTTCCGGCGGTTTTGGCCAGTTGCGCCAGCATATCCCGATCGGCTTCGGTGAGGGCGTCTGTATGCAGCGGCGGCACTTTGCCGCCCGTGAGCTTGTGCATCAGCACCATGGCGCGGTTCACGAAATTGCCGAAGATATCGGTGAGCTCGCTGTTGGCGGCGTCCTGGAAGCCTTTCCAGGTGAACTCGCTGTCTTTCGTTTCGGGAGCGATCTGTGTAAGGTAATAACGAAGCGCGTCGACAAGGCCGCCGCCGCCATTTTCCTTCTTTACGAAATCGTTGATATAATCCTGCATGTCGAGCTTCCAGTTGCGGCTGGTGCTCATCTTGTCGCCCTCGAGGTTGAGGAACTCGTTGGCGGGAACATTGTCGGGCAGGATATTGCCGTGCAGTTTTAGCATCACGGGGAAGATGATGCAATGAAAAACGATATTGTCTTTACCGATAAAATGCACCAGTTTGGTGTCTTTATCGTTCCAGTAAGGATGCCAGTCGCGGTTATTGTCGAGGGCCCATTGCCTGGTGGCGCTGATATACCCGATTGGCGCATCGAACCAGACATAAAGCACTTTTCCGTCGGCGCCGGCCACCGGCACCTCGATACCCCAGTCGAGGTCGCGGGTTACGGCGCGGGGTTGTAATCCGCCGTCGATCCAACTCTTGCACTGGCCCACCACGTTTGCGCGCCAGTCGTTGCCGTGTTCGCCCACGATCCAGTTGCGCAGAAATTCTTCATGCCGGTTCAGGGGCAGGTACCAATGGGTGGTTTTCTTTTTCACCGGCGGTTCGCCGCTCAGGGTCGACACCGGGTTAATAAGTTCGTCGGGGCTCAGCGAGGCGCCACATTTTTCGCACTGATCGCCATAGGCGCCATTGAAGCCGCAATTAGGGCAGGTGCCTTTGATATAGCGGTCGGCCAGGAAGCTGCCGGCTTTGATATCGTAATATTGTTCGGTTTCTTTGGTTTCCAGTTCACCGGCATTGTTCAGTACAGTGAAGAACTCCCGCGCGGTTTCGTGGTGGATCGGTGCGCTGGTACGGTGATAGATGTCGAAAGAAATACCCAGGTCTTCGAAGTTCTGCCGGGTGATTTCGTGGTATTTATCGATGATGGCCTGTGGCGTGGTATGCTCTTTCATGGCCTGGATAGGAATAGCGGTACCATGCTCGTCGCTGCCGCATACAAAGGCGACATCTCTTTTTTGCGCGCGAAGGTAACGGGCATAGATATCCGCCGGCAGGTAAGCGCCTGCCAGGTGGCCGACGTGTTTCAGTCCGTTGGCGTAAGGTAGCGCGGCAGTAACGAGGTAACGTTTGGGTAATGTCATGAGGCAAAAATAAACCTAGTTTGTGGTTTGTGGTGTCCACCCGTCGGGTGCCACCCGACGGGTAGGCGTTAGAAACAGGCTAAGCCTGATTATTTACTTGCCTGGCGATCATTGCTTTGTTCGCGGAATAAGAGATGCGCTTTGGTTCACCCGTCAGGTGCCACCCGTCGGGTGGCACC
>JAKPBL010000164.1 GCA_029778965.1 Bacteroidota bacterium | reverse complement strand
ATTCGTTGCAAAAAATTCAATGTGAAATTGTAAATTATTGAAATTGTTTAATAATTCTTATATTACAATGAATAATGTCAAAATAAGCTACGTCAAATGGCTGCAAAATTGAATTTAGACAAACTGGATTACCAGATCATCCAGGAAATGATGGAGAACGCGGAAACCTCGTACGCCGATCTGGGCAAAAAGCTGTTTGTGTCGGGGGGGACCATTCATGTGCGTATCAAGAAGCTGGAAGAAATGGGGGTTGTTCGCGGCACCCGTCTCAATGTGGACCTTAAACTGCTGGGTTATGATGTCATTGCCTTTATCGGCATATACCTGGAGAAAAGCTCCATGTACGACACCGTGGCGCGCGACCTGGCGAAGATTCCCGAAATCGTGCGGCTTAATTATACCACCGGCAACTACAGCATTTTTGCCGAGATCGTGTGCAAGGACATTAACCAGCTACGGAACGTATTGCACGACCAGCTTCAGAAAATCAAAGGCATTGAGCGAACCGAGACGTTTATTTCGCTGGATGAGAGCCTGAACAGGAACGTTGTGGTGAAAGAAGACCGTTGATCACGACCTGGTTTCCCGGATATCGAGCGCATCCCTGATGGCGTTTCCCAACAGGTTGAAGGCCAGTACCAGCAGCATGATCGCGAAGCCGGGCACCAGCGCCAGCAGCGGGTTATTGGTGATGATGAAATTATAGTTATCGCGAATCATGCCACCCCAGGAAGGCTGTGGTGGTTGTACGCCCACGCCCAAAAAGCTCAGCCCCGCTTCGATGACCATGGCCGACGCAAAATTCGATGCCGCCAGCACCATTACCGGCCCCAGTATATTCGGCGCTATATGATTAAGTATTATCCGCAGGTCGTTGAACCCCAGCGCTTTTGCCGCCTGTACATATTCAAGGTTGCGCGCCTGCATCACCTGCCCGCGAACCAGCCGCGCCACATTCACCCACATGGTCAGTCCAACGGCGACGAATACCTGCCAGAAGCCTTTACCCAATAAAAAAGTGATCGCAAACACCAGCAAAAGTGTGGGAACGCTCCAGATCACGTTGATGAACCACATCACTATGTTATCGCTCCTGCCGCCATAATAGCCGGCAACTGCTCCAAGTAATCCGCCGATGGCCAGCGATATCAGCATGGCCACCGCACCCACCAGCAGGCTGACGCGGGTTCCGATCAGCAGCCGGCTCAGGATGTCCCTCCCGAACTTGTCTGTTCCCAGCCAGAAGGTACGGGTAATAACACGCGAGTCGTCGTGATTTGGCAGCGCGCTGAAACCAACCGTCATTTTTTCACTAAGACCGTTGTCTATATAACGACCAAGTATAAACGAAGAATCGGTTTTTTCGTGGGCCGTTATGGCGATGAATATGTTGCTGTCGGGCTGGCCGTACAATGTACGCTGCCACCAGCTTCGCTGTGGCGGCGGCGGGTTTTTAGGCAGCAGGAAAAAGGTTTGCGTGAATCCAGGTTTCCTGCCGGCGATCTCCACCAGCATGCGGTTGGCATCGGGTGTGGCGTCGGGTGCTATCCAGTAGCAGGTCAGCGAAACGAGCAGGGCCAGCGCCACCACAACGATCCCGAAGACCGCCGTTTTGCTTTTTCGCAACTTTCGCCATTGAATAACAGATCCCTCCACGGTTGTTTGTATTAGTTGAGTTTTCGCCCTTTCCACTCATATCGCCCGAACTGGGAAAAAGTGCCGGCGGCAACGGTGTAAAGAATGTGCAGGGGTTGGAAAAGCGGGAAGAGGGGCATGAGGGCGGCTCTGTTAAAAAAAACAGCCACTTTCCACATGAAGACCCATTCCACCGCTGTTTTCAGGAGGAGCAGGAGCAGGGCCGGAAAGATAGCGTTTACTGAAAAAAAAGCAGCAACTATCGCCAGCAAAAGGGAAAAATTGCAGAGATACACCAGCAGTAATACCGCTTTCAGCGCCGGTTCGCGGTAAAACCGGGCTTTGCTGGCCCAGCGGATGCGTTGCCGCAAAAATGCGCGGATACCGGTTGCGGGCCGGGTTTCCACAATGGCCTCTTTCGATTTTGCATACCGTACCTGGCCGGGAAAGGCCCGTGCGATCTTTTGCATCAGCAGCATGTCATCGCCGGAGGCAATATGGTCAATGCCCTCAAAGCCATTCACCTGCCTGAAGGCGGTTTTGGTGTAGGCCAGGTTAGCGCCATTGCACATGCTATGGCTGTTGTGCGCCGCCGCTGCTGCGGTGATGCCTTGCAGGGAAATGAAATCAAGCGTTTCGAATGCAGTGAGCCAACCTTTCCCGGGGGTCATCACAACGGGACCAGCCACCATTTGTGCGCCTGTTTCTTCATGTGTCCAGGCAAGCTGCCGCAGCCAGTTTTTTCCCGCCATGCAATCGGCATCGGTGGTAACGATCAGTGTTCCTCCTGCTTTGTCAATACCCGCTTCAATGGCCCTTTTTTTGGGTGCGTTGTGGGCGCCATTGCCGGGCAATGCCTGCATTTGTAACAGCCGTATGCCGGCGGGGGCGGCTTGCCGCACGATGTCGGCAGTACGGTCGGAAGAATGGTCGTCGACCACCACAATCTCCAATAAGGAAGCGGGATAGTTTTGGGCAATGACAGCTTGCAGGCAGGTGCCGATATTCTCTTCTTCATTGCGGGCGGGAATGATCACCGAAATAGAGGTGACGGGCTGGAAGCTGCCTGGCGCCGCCTGCACGGGTTCTTTTTTCCATCCGCTGTTGTAATAGCCGATCAGCAGCGCATATCCCCACAACAGGACAACCGTTATGATATAGACGTAGATCATGATTTGCCGGGCTGCAATATAATGGCTGCAACAGTTTCGGCAGCAGCACCCTGCAACAGCCGGTGCCCTGCGGGGATGATGTGCAGTTGGCAACTGTCGCCGCACCGCGCCTGCCAGCGTCGCCCGAGCGCAGGTGGTATGATGCGGTCGTGCTGGCCGAGTATCAGTTGCACGGGCAGGCGGGAGTTTTTTACCAGCAGCGTTACCTGGGGGGGGCGGCTGCGGAAATACCGGAAATAGGTCCACCGTTCATACAGGGCTTGCCGCTGCTGCGGGTCGTCGAGATAACGATGGATGAACTTGAAAACCGATTCGTTGAGAAGACGTGCTTTTTCGGCCAGGGCGGCGGCCCTGAAAAACCAGCCAGGATGCGTCATAGTGTGCCGGAACAACCGGTTACCGGCGATGGTTTGGGTGGCGAAGCGATACCAGGCGTTGACCGTTAGCCCATCGGGTGCCACGAGCACCAGCCTGCCGAAAGCGCCGGGACGCTGCAAGAATGCGGCCAGCAGCAGCCGGGCGCCCATACTGTAGCCCAGCGCCGTCAGCCGGCCGGCCGCGAAGCCCTCTTTTTCGCAGAGGGCGAAGAGCAGGTCGGTCAGGGTGTCGGGCGATAGCGGCTGGC
Source organism: Bacteroidota bacterium (assembly GCA_029778965.1). Lineage (GTDB taxonomy): Bacteria > Bacteroidota > Bacteroidia > Chitinophagales > Chitinophagaceae > Flavihumibacter. The sequence continues at coordinate 37 of JAKPBL010000164.1, read as the reverse complement.
CGGTCCACCGTGTTTCCCCGTGCAGCGGCAGGTCGGG
>JAKPBL010000162.1 GCA_029778965.1 Bacteroidota bacterium | reverse complement strand
CGATGTCGAAAAGCCCGGTGGCCGATGCAATGCTATGGTCAACCACCCACTCGTTTGCCAGGTGAAACCAGACGAACTCTTTGATACCAACGGCCATGTGCATACGCTGCCATAACTCGGGGTTCACCTGCCGCCAGTAACCGAGCTTTGCCAGCGGCGTCATGGAATGAAAGGGCGTGCCGGTGGCCATAAAGAGCATGTGCGCGGCATCGCGATGCGCCTCCACCCAGGGCTGGCTGCTGTTATCGGCCCAGGTCACGAGGTCGCCCAGGGCTTCACCGTTTTTATCAACGGGCACCAGGCTGTGCATGGCGGCGCTGAAGCCGACGAAGAGCACACCGGCCGGAGGCAGTACAGCCGCCGCTTCTTCCAGGAGATCAATACAATGCGCACGTATCTCCGTGGCATTAAGGCGGTCGCCGAAGCCTTGCCGGTAGCCACGCTTCCATTGCCCCAGCAGCCGAAGCTGCGCGTCAACCACCACCAGTTTGGTATGGGTGGTGCCGATATCGATGCCCGCGAAATAGTTCATGCTGTCGGTAAACCAACAAATTAGTCATTTTTCGTGCGCATGCGGCCGGCTTTCAGGATGTTTAAAAAACTGGTTTCCACGCTGACAAAATAATTATTCGGCGCTATGCGGGTAATATTGCCAAGCACCTGGTACCGTGCACCCAGGTTCAGCTTGGTTTTACTGGCGAAGATCAGTTGAACGGCCGGCGCCACGTCGAGATAGTATCCCCCCGCTTCCAGTCCTTTGGCGCCCAGGGCTTCCACGTACAGGTTAAGGTTGGTTTGGTCATAGCTGGCATAGCTGCGCGGAAAGAGCAGGTACCCGGCCGACGCCGAATAACCGATGCTGTTGCTGTCTTGCGGCTTGCCCGGCCCACCGATATAGGTGATCCGGTTGACCACCTGCATCCAGCTTGCACTGCCCGACAGCGCCAGCTTGCCCAGCAACTGGGTGCCGATCACCCCTGCCTGTACACCGCTGTTATCACCGTCGAGGTTCATCTCTTCATATACCATTTCATTCCGGCTATAGGCCAGGTCGGCAAAGGCGGCCATGCGAAAATGCCGGTGTATGCCATCGTTCGATAAAAAGCGCCATTTAACATAGGCTTTGGCCGATTCCCAACGGAACCGGCCGGCGTACATATCCGAAAAAGACAGGCTTGTTTTCAGCATAACGGTTTTGCTGAGCCCCATCATCCATTCGGGATTATACCGTTGCACCAGCTTTCCGGTAAGGGAATTACGTGTGTACCTGGCCGTTAGCTTGGCCGTGGCCGAATAAGCGGGAATATTGGAGGCGGGTTCGGAAAAAACATATAGTTCCTGCGCATGCAGGGAAAAGCCGCCGGCAACCAGCAGCAGGGAGAATAAAAATCGCATAGGAAATTATTTTAAGGCAGCCTGCAAATAACGTTGCAGTTCAGCCGAAGACGGATCAATGGAAATGACCAGTCCCTGTTTGTCGATCAGAAAGGAAGTGGGCAACAGTGTCACGCCCCAGGCGCCGGCTGTTGCCGTATTCCATTTTCCGTTTTCGTTAAACTGGAGCCATTTGATCCTGTCGGTGCGGATGGCATTGCGCCAGGAGATGCTGTCGTGGTCGAGGCTTATGCCGACGATCTCAAATCCCTTCTCATGAAACCGGTCATAGACCGGTACGAGCGAATGGTTGCTGTACCGGCAGGGCTTGCACCAGCTTGCCCAGAAATCGACCAGCACCACTTTTCCCCTGAGCGCCGCCAGCGATACATCCTGCTTTGCAAATTGCAGGGCGGGTGCGGGCCTGCCGATCCTGGCCTGCGCATGCAACAGCGCGGGTGCAAACAGCAGCATCAATGGAACCAGTTTTAATCTCATATGGTTACGTGGTAGATGCGGGTATTTGCCTTGATACCGGTTTTCTGGCAGCAGTCGCCCGCGTAACCGGTTTGTATGCATTGCATGCGGGTAGCCGCACTGTATTTTTTGAATTCTTTCGGCAGCAGGAAGTTCTTGTCGACAATGGTGACGGTCTGCACACCATCGAGCTCCTTATCGGCCACCTTCAGGAAATGGAATTGCCGCCCGCCCAGCATTACATGCTCATCATTTTTGATGGGAAGCTGCGAGAACTGACCGGTCAGTTGCAGCCTGGCCACGGAAAAGCCGGCATCTTCCACGCCTGTCCGGATGGCATCGATATCTACCGCGCTGTTGTTTTTGAATACGATCTGGAAGCTGGAGGTTTTAATATCGGGTGTTACCGAAGCGACAAAAGGCAATTGTTCGAGCGATTTGTTAATGGCGCGGGTGCAGAGCGCGCAGGTGAGTCCGCTGGCCTGCAGGTTAGCCGAACTGAATTGTGCCTGTACTGGCGCGGCAAACAAAAGGGAAGCAAAGCATATAGCAACAAAAAACGTTTTCATGTGAATGAGTTTGATATGATACAATAAAAGACCGAAGACAGTATTGAACTGCCTGCCTGGTATCATATCCTGAAAACGCTTAAAAAGAAAGTTTCGTGTTGGGGTAAGTCAGGGGGTGGCTTGGCCAGCCAGGCCGCTTGCTGCACCGGCATATCCATGTATTCGGGCTGCCAGGCAAAAACGGGCTGGGGCAATGCCACCCAATCAGCCGCCAGCGAATGATTCCACACAGAAACCTGGTGATCGTCGCTGATCTTTACCTGTTTAATTTCGTCTTTACAGCAGTGCCTGCTTTCCAGGCCTTTTTCCATACCGCATTTGCCGCAGGCAGTGGTTGAAGCTGTGGCAAAAAGATGAAGCTCGGCGCCGGCAACACGCCCCATGCAATGGTGTATCTCAACGAGCAGGCCCGTTGACACCAGCAGGTACATGAAGCCGAGCGATATGGCCAGTAGCTTTTTCAACCCTGCAAAGATACATTAATTCACAAAACTCCAGAATATGCCCACCCGCAACTGGAAGCCGGGGGTGGGGTAAGCGGGCGCGGCCAGGTTGTTGTTGGTCCACCCGAAGCCGCCGGCGGCGATCTGGGCTGTATTGAGGTTTTCTGCCCGCAGGTAAAGCACGAAAGACCGGATGCGGAAATGCAGGTAGGCGGTGATATCAGGAAGCTTCATCTGGATCTGCTGCTGGTCCTGGTAAAAGAACTGGCTCTGCAAGGGCGAGTAACCGTTGGGCTTATACGAAGTGAAATAGCGGGCTTCAAGACCAGTAGTAAAATTCAGGTTTTTGAACCCGAGGTTGCCTTCATACCCGAATCGGTGGAAGGTGAAGAACAGGGGCATGTTCACCGGCCCGTCGCCCAGGCGCTGGTTCAGTTGCACCGATGCCAGCCAGTTCCAGTGCCTGCTTACGCGAAAGGTCTTCTCTCCTTTTACGGCAAACACGGTAAAAAGCGAGCCGGCCTGGTCGGTCTTGTAGTAGTCGGTAAAATAGGCCAGGTTGCTGACCAGGTAATAGCTGGCCGACAACTGCCATTTGTTCCGGGCATTTTCGATCTGCCCGTAGATGCGGGTGATGTTCTCTTTCTTAAAATCCGGCTGCGCACCAAGGCTGAAGCTCGATGCAGTCTGATAGATATACGAAGGCGTTCTGCTTACATTTTGCAGCCCGATCTGTGCATACCCGAAACGGCGGCCAAGAAAACGCCGCAAGCTGGCCTGTACGTCATAGTCGGCTTTGTTGAAACCTGCCAGGTACATCCTGCCCGCCGCTTCAAGGTCCCATTTCTTGTTTCGTGTTTTATTCCTGTATTCGCCGTGAATATACATATTGTAGAAAACACGGTTGCTGTCGATGAACGAGCCTTTTATGTTCTCGAAGGCAATACCCGCCTTCAGGTATTGCTGCGGGTTTTTGGCATCGGGAAAGCTATAGATACTGAAATCGTTGACCAGGTCCTGCCATTTCTCTTCGAGGGTAAAGCCGTTGGCCGGCCGCGCCAGGAAATGATAGTGCTGTATATAAAAGCTGTCGGACGGATCCAGGTCGTAATACCGGAAGTTGTACGTGGTGTATTTCAGGTTGTATTCCAGCCGCAGCCGGGGATAGAACAGCCGCTGCACCGTACTGTCGGTCACCACCGAGTCTTTCTGACCGAGGTCATATTGCTGTCGCAGGAACAGCGTGGTGTTGCCCTGCCGGTTGCCGGTATTGAGCTTGCTGTTGAGGAAGCTGGTTTCGGGCCGCACGTAGTTTCCCAGGTTCACCGGGATGGCGCTGCGTTCCTTGTAAGTGGTTACGTTCGAGAGATAATCCTGGTCGGTCAGTATGCCGCCGTTTTCGTTGGCCTGCATGGTATTCGACAGCACCAGGAAGTACAGCGAATACCGTTTGTTGGGTGAATGGTAATGAGAGTTGAACTGGTAGCGGTTGTGCGCCACATTCTGGTTTTTGAAAAAACCCGGCGAATTGATCAGGCTGTATTGGAAAGCCGCATTCCAGTTGGGATTGATGTTCTGGGTGTGCAGCAGGTGGATCATCTGCTCGGAGCGGCTTCCGATCAGATAACCCAGCTCCGAATAAGGCCGGGTGGTCTGGTAATAACGTACGTCGTCGAACTTGTATTTATATATATCAAATGCGTGGAAACCCGGGTCCCAGCCCGCTTGCATGATGGGCTGAAAGTACAGCGGCCGGGCGGCCGATCCCATATTGCCGAGATTGGTATAATCAACGGGCAGGGGTATGCGCAAACGAATATCGGTGATCGATGAATCCAGCTTCTGCATGGCGGCTGAATCGAGCAGCCGGTAGCGGATGGTGATACTGTCTTCCAGGTTATCGCGGTGCTTGAGGCTGTCCTGTCCTTTACCACCACCACCACCCATGCCGCTCATGCCCGGCAGCCTGCGCAACGGGTTCTGCGCCGCGATACCGTTCACCAGCAGCAGCAGTACGAGCGTGTATATATAACCGGTCTTAGTCAAATCAAAGCGACGCTATCAGTTCTTTGAAAATATAGGTCAGTTTGGGTTCGGCGGCGGCGGCGGCAGCCAGCACTTCTTCGTGGGTGATGATATTGTCTTCCTCGCGTATGCCCAGGTCGGTGATAACACTGATGGCGAACACTTTCATGTCCATGTGGCGTGCCACGATA
>JAKPBL010000149.1 GCA_029778965.1 Bacteroidota bacterium | reverse complement strand
TTGTATCGACCCGGCTGGGTTTGCCGGGTAAACCCATGATGGCGGAAGAGCTGATGGTGGCCAGGGATATCAAACTGGCGCGCTACACCGGCAGCCGGATCCATTTTACGGCCGTCAGCTCGCCCAAATCAGTTGAGTACATCAGGCGGGCGAAAGATGGCGGGCTCAATGTAACCTGCTCCGTTACGCCCTACCATCTTTTCTTCAACGACGAAGACCTGCTGGGCTACGATACCAACCTGAAAGTGAATCCGCCGCTCAGGCGCCGGGAAGATATGCTCAGCCTGCGTAAAGCGGTGCTCGACGGAACCGTCGATTGCATTGCCTCGCACCATCTTCCCCATAATTACGATTCGAAAGTGCTCGAGTTCGAATACGCGAAATTCGGTATGACCGGCTTGGAATCGGCTTATGCCGTGGTAAAAACCGCGCTTCCCGCGCTTTCCGACACGCAACTGGTAAACCTGTTCTCGGTGCAGGCGCGTGCAATTTTCAAGCTGCCGCCGGCCCGCATAGAAGAAGGCCAGCCGGCCGAGTTGACCCTGGTCGACCCGGCGCGGCAATCGGTATTCTCTGTCGCCGATATCCGGTCAAAGTCCCGCAACAATCCCTTTATCGGAAAAGAGCTGACAGGTAAGGTACTCGGCACTATTGCCGGCACATCCGTTCAAATCAGGTTATGACGGTAAAGCTGTCTTTGATAACCGGCCTTGCCGCCGGCGTACTCTATGCCGCCGGGCTGTTCATCAGTCACCGGTCGGGCACCCCCGCCTTATCGGGATTTCTCAGCGCCTATGCCATGCTGCCCCTGGTATTGCTGGTTATCGGCGCCGGCGCAGTTTGGCTGCGTCGCCGGCAGCAACCGGAACCCGACATGAAAGAACTCCTGAAATATGCTTTCCTGGCATATTTTATTTTTGAGCTGTGTTATGCTTTTGCCAACCTGGGTCTTTTTCGATGGGCTGATCCCACGGCAAACGACCAGGTGCTGCAATACCTGCTCGCCGAAACGGAACGGAAAATGAAAAACGGCCAGGGATCGGCCGAAAAGCTGGAAGAAATAAAAAAGATGGCTACTGCCGCCGGCGGACCGCTGGGCTATACCCAGGTGCTTATCGGCATGGGGCAGCAACTGATCGTCGATTTTATCAAGTCGGTCTTTATTGCTACTATTACCAAACGAACCATTCAACCGAGGCTATAAATGGATCTGTCGATTGTCATACCCCTGCTGAATGAAGCAGAATCGCTGCCGGAACTGACGGATTGGATCGTCCGCGTTATGCAGGAGAATGGCTATTCGTATGAGGTCATTTTCGTAGACGACGGCAGCACCGACGATTCCTGGAAGATCATTCTCGGCCTCACCGCGCAGAACCCGCATATCAAGGGCATCAAGTTCCAGCGCAACTACGGTAAATCTGCCGCACTGAACGAAGCTTTCCGCGCGGCTTCGGGCGACGTGGTGATCACCATGGATGCTGACCTGCAGGACTCGCCCGATGAAATTCCCGCGCTGCGCGCGATGATTATCGACGGGCACTTCGACCTGGTGAGCGGCTGGAAAAAGAAACGGTACGACAATACCCTTACCAAAAACCTGCCTTCCAAATTATTCAATGCAGCCACCCGCCGGGTAAGCGGTATTCGCCTGCATGATTTCAACTGCGGGTTAAAAGCATATCGCCTCAAAACCGTTAAGAGTATTGAGGTGTACGGCGAAATGCATCGTTATATACCGGTCATCGCCAAATGGGCCGGCTTTCGCAAAATCGGTGAAAAAGTAGTGGAGCACCGGGCCCGCAAATACGGAGTGACCAAATTCGGCCTCAACCGTTTCATCAATGGTTTCCTTGACCTCGCTTCCATCACCTTCGTGGGAAAATATGCCAAAAAGCCGATGCATTTCTTCGGCGTATGGGGCTCGCTGTTTTTTTTCGTCGGG
>JAKPBL010000140.1 GCA_029778965.1 Bacteroidota bacterium | reverse complement strand
AGTATTGGCTATATCCCCGTTTCACAACTTGCCAGGTTGGGCACATCGGTGATGGAAACACGCTACCAGATGATATCGGGAAATATCTGGCACAGCTACCGGATTGGTAGCGCAGGGCTTTCTTCGTCCATCAGTTTTTTGCGCTCGTTCGACGGCAGGTATTCATTGCTGCAATACCAGAACAGCCGGAATCTGCAGTTGTCACAGTCTGTTTACTTCAGGCTTTTCACCAGCAGCCTGTCCGTTTCGTTCATTCAAAACCCTTTGTATAAATACGATGTTTGGGACCATCGCATACAGGTGCCTTTATTCAACCACAAAACCATCATCGGTTTCGGTACGAAGGTATATCACTATAACCTGCACGAAGAAAAGCTGGGGCTTTCGTTAAATGGTGCTTTTTCCATTTTTAAAACCGATCAGTTGAGTTTTTTCTTCGAAAAGGCATACCTGCCCGGACTGGAAGGTGCGCTCACACCGGCCGATATGGGACATGTGCAGTTCACCAAATCGCTTCATTTCAACAGATCCATCAAAAAAAACTGACTGTATGAATTATCCGAAAAAATTCATGTTGCTTGTATGGCTCGCTGCGGGTTTGGTTGCTCGTGCGCAGGTGGTAATTACACCACAGTTACCGGCTGCCGGTTTGTTCATGAAAAGCCAGCTCTGGAACCTGGCGATCGTCAATTCTGGGTATAAGCCAATGGCAGTTCAACTGCGCATAACCATCACCGATCAACAAACAGGTCAACTGGTATTGTCGGGCTACAGCAGGCAGTTTATGCTGGAAATCATGCCGCGGCAATATACACACAGTGAGCTGGGGCCGGCAGTTTATCACGATGCCAACCCTTCCTACCAGGTCGACAATTCACCGGCCGGTTATCTGCCCATCGGCCATTTTACCATTTGTTATAGCCTGCTGGCTTTTGGCGACGAAGGCGCGGGATCGTTGGCCGAAGAATGCCTGCCGATGGATGTACAACCGATTAGTCCGCCGCAACTGGTAGTACCTGCAGATGGTGATAAGATAAACAGCCAGCGGCCCTCCTTCAGTTGGACGCCTCCCATGCCTTACCAGCTTTTCAGCGCCCTGCAATACGAAATAAGCGTGGCCGAGGTCGAACCCTATCAAACACCGGCGGAAGCCATGCAGAACAACCTGCCGCTCTGGCGAAAAACAGGCCTTCTGCAAACGCAGGTGGAATTTCCTTCCATATTGCCAGCACTCGATACCGGCAAACTGTACGTATGGCGTATACAGGCACAAAACAGCCTGTTGCCGGTGGCAGCCAGTGAAGCATGGACCTTTCGCGTTCAGCCGGCTGCCAACGACGGCCGCAACAAGCTGCCCGGGGCTTACTATGAGTTGCCCGACTACCCGAACAGTAAAACGGTACGTGTGGAAGGCAGGCTGCGGTTTGTATTCGATAACAGGGACAACCAGGCCGAAGCCCGGATAAAATTGGTGACACTGGGCGATAAAAGCAGTGAAAGCATATCCCTGGCGACAGATCGGATCAAACTTGCTGCGGGAAAAAACTTTATTGACCTCGACCTTACCACCGTCGCCCGGCTCAGCCACAAAAGCACCTACCAGCTTGAAGTGATCGCTGGTTCTGAAAAAAGATACCTGACTTTCCAATATCTCATGCCATGACAACCTTATTCATCCGACGTCAGAAAACCATCAGCGCATTTTTTGCCTTGCTCCTGTATACAGAATTGCTGGGGCCTGTGTATGTACAGGCGAAATCGCCGGCGCCGCTGCCTTTTGTTGCAACGGCCGGCGCAGGTTTGCAAAGCGTTTTTCTCCCCACGGCCAGGCAGCCGGAAGTGAAAAAATACCAGGCATCGACAACGGCTGTAGCGCAGCCGGAAAAACTCCGGGAACACCGGGCAGTCAAGAAGGTCTTTGGCGGCGGTCCCGACCAACCGG
>JAKPBL010000135.1 GCA_029778965.1 Bacteroidota bacterium | reverse complement strand
GACAGATCATCGCCCCGCAGGCGGGTGGCCGTTTGCATGACCGGGTCGGAGATCAGGTATTCATCCCCTTCCTTACCGAAAGCGATCAGGTTATGGGCATTAAAATGAAAACGCCAGGCAGGTGGAAAATAGTCCAGGAAGAATACACTGGTCTGCATGCCTACCGGCTGTTTTTGCTGCAATGCCTCGTCAAGCGCCAGCATGGCCTTATCGGGCGAAGAGAAGGAAGCTGTTTTAATAGTAACACCCAACTCTTTGGTTACCCGTTTGAAAATATAACCCGGCCAGATACGAAAGGTGGTGCCGGGAATACCGTTTACCTTCACAAAGGGCAGATGGCCGAAAAACAGCCCGGCGCCGATGCCGAATACCAGCGGCTCGGTAAGCGCCACGCCATAATGATTCAGCAGGCTGAGGGTCACGCCACTTTCGCAATGGGCCGATTGCTGGTGATGAAAGTTGTCTATGATCATGCAGGTAAGCGGAAATGCTTCAGTTCATCGACCGAAATATTGAAAACGGAAGCATACCGGGCTAATTTTGTATCAGATAATTTTTTGAATGCGGCGGGTTGCAGGTGTTTTTTCACCCTGAATTTCCAGAAACCGACATAACCCGCCAGCGTGGGCAGGTCCATCAGGTTTTTCTGCATATAATAGGCGATGGGGCTCAACTCGCCCTGCAATACTTGCTGCCTGGTCGTTTCGATTTTTTCGTCGATATCTTCCCAGGCCTGGGTCAATGCGAGGTTTTCGGCGTCCCAGCCGGTGTACTGGGTAGTGCCGTAACGGCCATCCTTGTCGGTTACGTACAACATCTTAACGATGCTGTTGTCTTCGCCATGAATGATCTTCTTGTCTTGTGGTACCTCGTCTTTATTCATTTTTACACAACCGTGAAGTGCGCATATATATAGGTGAAGCGGGCGCTTTCAGGAATCATCAGCAGCAATGTATCACCTTTTTTCAACATACCGCTGTTGAACATCTCCTCCAGCATCAGGTACGGCGACACACTGCCCACGTTGCCCACTTTCACCAGGTTGGTGAACCATTTTTCGGGCGGAATCAGCAAACCGATCTTTTGTTGCTCATCGGCGATGCGGTCCCGGAAATATTCGGAGCTCAGGTGCGGCAGGTACCAGGTAAGGCCATCGACGGTGAGATGGTATTTGTCGAAGATCTCTTTCTGCATAAGGCCGCCCATGGGCACGATTTTTACGCCGAGCAGGCGGGTATCCTGCTTGAACGAAAACATGCTTTGGTTCACCCAGTCTTCCGGTTTGAATTCGGGAAATCCGGTAAGATCGCCGTTGGGGCTGCGCACGGCGCCGTTATACATACAGGTAGCGAGCTCGTTGGCATATGATTTTACATCGATGAAATCGATGCGCAGGGAAAGGCCGTTTTCGTTGGGTTTGTTCTCGAGCAGCGCGGCGCCCGCTCCGTCGCTGAGCATCCAGCGCATGAATTCCTTTTCGAACGCGATCATCGGGTTGGCGTCGAGTTCTTTCAGCTTCTCCGTTTCGGCATCGAACTTGTCCCGACGCAGCCAGGTCGATACTTTTTCGGAGGCGAAGGAAACGGCATGGCTGGTCTCGCCCTGCTTTACCGACAGCCAGGCATATTTCATGGCCTGGAAACCCGAGGCGCAGGAGCTGCTGATAGACGCAATTTCGATGGGCCGGCATTTCAGCTCGCCCTGTACCATGGCGGTATGGCTGGGTAACAACTGTTCGGGCGACATGGTACCGCCTACCAGCAGGTCAATATCATCTTTACCGAAAGAATCGTCGAACAAGCCTTCTATGGCTTTCACCGCAAGCTGTGCATTGGTATGTGTAGACCTCCCTTCCTTATCAATGGCGTAATACCGGGTATGGATCTTGTTGTTGCTGAGAATTTTCGTTTTGGCCCTCGACGGCTTATCGTCTACCATACCCAGGTAAAGCTCTATATCTTCATTGCTGACA
>JAKPBL010000124.1 GCA_029778965.1 Bacteroidota bacterium | reverse complement strand
GATCCGGCATTTGATATGCAGCGCAAGGGTAAATACGTGGATGCGGCCACTTTCAATCAACTGACCGACGATCCCGCCACCGTAGTGATCGATATGCGCAACCACTACGAGTATGAAGTGGGGCATTTCGAGCAGGCGATTGAGATCCCTTCCGATACTTTCCGCGAGCAATTGCCCATGGCTGCTGACATGATGGCTGCCGATAAGGAGAAGAACATCATTATGTATTGCACAGGCGGCATTCGCTGCGAGAAGGCAAGTGCGTATATGCTTCACCGTGGATTCAGGAACGTGTATCACCTCGAGGGCGGTATTATCCATTATGCCAATACAGCCAGGGAAATGGGCTTGCCTAATAAGTTCCGCGGTAAGAATTTTGTGTTTGACAACCGGCTGGGTGAGCGCATCAGCGAAGAGGTGATCGCCCGCTGTCACCAGTGCGGCGCGCCGGCCGATACTCATGTGAACTGCGCCAACGAGGGCTGCCACCTGCTGTTCATCCAGTGCGATGCCTGCGCTGCGAAATACGAGCATTGCTGCAGCGTCGAATGCCAGGAGGTGCTGCGGCTTCCGCAAGCCGAACAGCAATTGATTCGCAAGGGAATACACAAGGAAAGAAATGTGTTTCACAAATCGCGTTCCCGTGTAAAGGTCCTCTCAGACAAGGGGGAAAATACCGGCTTCAAACGGGAATTCTGACCTTGACTAGCAGCTGTTGCGGGTTGTAATTTGGTGCATTGTCTGTACAGAAAGCGTTCGCCGCCCGGCAAAACGCCGGCCTGATCACACATAAATACACGGACGGTTCCAATACAAGTACCCTTTAAACAGCTACCCAATCGTAGTTTTCGTTGCGGCCGGGACTGAATCCCGGCCGCTTTTTTTGGCTTAGTTCTTCAGCGAGTATTTGCTCAGCAGACGGATACTTTGTCGGTTGCTGTAGTCGTACTGGTATAGGCCGTCGTCCGTAACCACCATCGCGTGGTTGTTGCCGGCAATAATATCATACGAATTATTGACTTCGATGCTGCCCAACTGCCTGAGCTTGGAGACATCGGTTGCATCATATAATCTTACACCGCTTTTATCGTCGCACACAAAAAGCAGGTTGCCGTCTTTGCAAAGCCCTTTCGGTTTGGTAAGGTCGTATGCTTTGACCAGTACAGGATTCATCAGGTCCTTTATATCAATTACGTTGAGCTCATTGGCCGCACCGCCGCAGGAGGTGCCTGCATGCAGGGTGACATATGCATATTTCCCATCGGTAACAACCGGGTCACAGGCGCGACCGTGCGAAAACTCGCCGAGCTTTACAGGCGATGTCGGATTTGTCATATCGTACATAAACATGCCGGCCATAGATCCCAGGAACAGTTTTCCTTCGAACGGATAAATGGTCTGCAGATCAAATCCCGCATTGAAGCTGGTATCGAGCCGGGGAGCAGCGGGGTTTGAAACATCCACAATACCGATGGAATGAGCTTCCTGCAGCGCATAAAGGTATTCGTTCATCAATACCATGCTTGCCATGGAGCCGGCGGTTCCGCTATTGGATTTTGGTGTACCGCCGGCAGCACTGCTGAGGCTGAGCATATCGAACTCGCAGTTGGCGCAGCCGGGCCACCCGCCCGTTTCTACGGTGGTGTCTTTTTTGGTGATCCCGGCAATGATCATATCGGAATCGGCTCCCAGGTAGGAATAGCGATAGAAAAAGTTCCTGATATCCTTTACCACTTTTGCTTTACGGGGATTGCTGATATCGATGGCCAGCAGGTCGGTATATGTATCCGCATACAAGATATCTCCTCGCACTGCCATATCCATATTACCCGGAATATTCAGAAAAGTTATTTGTTTTGGGTTAGAGGGATTGCTGTTATCAATGATGTGAATCCCCTTTTCCACTTCGTTAAGGTATATGAACTCACCCTTTATATACAACTTGCCAGCCGTTTTAACTGGTTCGGATACATTGCCATTGATCGCGGCCAGCATATCTGCTCTTGCTGCAAAGACCGGCGTTGTAATGGTATAGGTATAGGTTTCTTTCCGGGCTGTCTTGTTTTTGGAGCAGGCAGCCATAAATGAAACGAGGCAAAAA
>JAKPBL010000175.1 GCA_029778965.1 Bacteroidota bacterium | reverse complement strand
AGCAAAGACGATGATACACCCGTCGATACGGAAACGCTGAAAAAAAATATCCTCGTCAACGTGTCTACCAACGTGATAACCGCCAGCTATACCGATATGCACAACAAGGCCACCGCCCTTGCTAGCGCAGTGGCTGCCTTGGAGTCGACCACCAACGACGCCAACCTGGCTGCAGCCCGGAAGGCATGGAAAGACATGCGCGTGGTGTGGGAACAAACCGAGGCCTGGCTCTATGGCCCCGTGAGCAGTGAAGACATCGACCCCCGTATAGATACCTGGCCGGTTGATTTCAACGCGCTCGATGACCAGCTTGCCGGCGGCAATGATTTTACGGCTGATTATATCGACGGATTGCCCGAAGACCTCAAGGGTTTCCACCCCATTGAATACCTGCTTTGGGGCAAGGAGGGTAACAAAACAGCCGCTTCTTTTACCGCCCGCGAAAAAGCCTATCTCCAGGCCCTGACCGATAACCTGGTGGCCCTGAGCAAACAGGTGGATGATGCCTGGAAAGGCGGGTATTCCACCCTGTTCGCTACTGCCGGTCAATCGGGTAACAGTACCTATCCCAGCCTGCAGTCGGCATACCTGGAAATGATAGCCGGTATGGCCGATATCTGCGAAGAAGTGGCCAACGCCAAAATGAAAGATCCCTTCGATGCGCAAGACCCTACCCAGGAAGAAAGCCCTTTCGCCAAGAACTCGATTGCCGACTTCACCAATAATATCCAGGGCATTCTGAAAATGTACCAGGGCGACTACAGCCAGAACGGCGCCGGGCTGGAAGACCTGGTGCGTACGTATAACCTGTCGCTTGATGCCGAGCTGAAAACAGCGCATGCCGCCGCTATTGCAGCACTCCAGGCCATCAGCGTTCCCTTTGGCCAGGCCATCAGCAGCCAGCAATCGCAGGTGCAAACCGCTATGGACAAGATCAATGCGCTGCACACCGTGCTGAATGGCTCATTGAAGTCGTTCGTACTCCAGTATGTAAAATAATGACCCGCATACCCCTGCTCTATAAAACCTTTACCGTGCTGGCCATCGGCCTGGTGCTGGCGCCTTTCGCCTGTACCAGGCCCGATGACAGCTATCATTCGCCGGCGGAAGAATGGCTGAGCGGCGGGCAACAAACCGTTTATGACGAAGGCAGCAATGCCTTTAGCCATATGTTTCCCGTGCTTGCTGAAAACTTCGAGCGCGTACATGAAGTGGGCGACGCCCAGTTCAGTGCCACGTTTGTGAGTCCGCCGGCCGCCCTGAACCCCGGGCGTGGCCCGATCTTCAACAACGTGTCGTGCTCGTCGTGTCATATCTCCGACGGCCGCGGAAAAATTCCCGGCGCGGGCGATAGCTCCATTTCCACCCTGTTTCGCATCAGCCTGGCGGGCACCAATGAATTCGGCGGTCCCCGGCCAGTGCCCGGCTATGGCGACCAGCTACAAAACCGCGCCAACTACAATACGGTGAAAGAAGCCGATGTATTTGTACAATACGAGGAAAAGACTTTCAGCTTTGCCGATGGCGCCACTTACAAGCTGCGTTTTCCCACGTACCGTATCGCCAATGCTTATACCGCCTTGCCGGCGGATGTATTGCTGTCGGCGCGGGTAGCCACGCCCGTTTTCGGGCTGGGTCTGCTGGCGGCCATCAGCGAGGCCGACGTGCTGGCACGCGCCGATGAAAATGATGCCGATGGCGATGGTATCAGCGGACGCCCCAACCAGGTATGGGATATTAAAAAGCAGGCTACCGTGATGGGCCGTTTCGGCTGGAAAGCCAATCAGCCCAGCCTGTTGCAGCAGATCGCCATGGCCTACAACCAGGACATGGGCGTAACGACCTCTTTGCTCCCGGTGGAAAATTGTACAGGTCAGCCGCAGGACGATCATCGCGGCGACGACCCCGAGTTGTCCGACAGCCTGTTCTATGCCAATGAATTTTATGTACGCACCCTGGCGGTGCCTGCCCGGCGGAACCTGACCGATCCACAGGTGCAGGCAGGCAAGCAATTGTTCAACAGCAGCGGTTGCAGCAAATGCCATATACCCGACCAGCGCACTGCGCCCGATATGGCGTTTCCCGCCATATCCAATCAACTGATCCATCCTTATACGGACCTGCTACTGCATAATATGGGGCCCGACCTGGCTGATGGCCGTCCCGACTTCAGGGCCGATGGCACGGAATGGCGAACAGCTCCCTTATGGGGCATCGGCCTTACCCAGAAAGTAAACGGTCACAGTAATTTCCTGCACGATGGCCGCGCACGCAGCCTGATCGAGGCTGTTATGTGGCATGGCGGCGAGGCGGCTTCTGCTAAAGAAAAAGTGCGCACGATGACCGCTGCTGAACGTGCGGCATTGGTGAGGTTTTTGGAGTCGTTGTGATGAGGAAGGGGCGCGGCGCCATATAGGTGGCTTTCTGTTTCCC
>JAKPBL010000100.1 GCA_029778965.1 Bacteroidota bacterium | reverse complement strand
AGGCAGGCATGTTCGTATGGGCGCGGATACCCGCTGCCTACGCCGATGGTTATGCGCTGAGCGATGCCGTGCTGTACCAGGCCAATGTATTCATTACGCCCGGCGGCATCTTCGGATCGGCGGGCAACCCCTTCATCCGCGTCAGCCTCTGCTGCCCGGAAGAGAAGCTCGACCAGGCCTTCGACCGGATCAGCCGGGCGGCTTTAACTACCGTAGATGCATAACCGAAAACAATGGAAAGGAAAAAGATAGCGATAGTAGGCGTGGGATTGATCGGCGGGTCGCTCGCCCTGCAGTTGAATGAAAAAGGCATAGCGGCCGGCCTGGTCGGGGTGGAAGCCAGCGAATCGCACGCGAAACGTGCGCTGGAGTTGGGGCTGGTGGATGCCATACTACCCCTCGATGAAGCCATCGCCGCCAGTGAAGCGATCATATTGGCCGTTCCCGTAGACCAGATGACCGGCATGCTGCGCGGCATTCTCGATAAAGTGACCAACCAGGTCGTATTCGACGCCGGTTCTACCAAAGAGCAACTGGTGGAGCTGATCAGAGACCACCCCAAACGCGGCCGTTTCGTCGCCACGCATCCGATGTGGGGTACCGAGTACAGCGGCCCGCAAGCCGCCGTTAAACAAGCCTTCGAAAACAAAGCCGTGGTGATCTGTAACGCCAAAGACAGCGATGCCGATGCCATTGAATGGGTAAAAAAACTGTATGAAAAGATCGGAATGCGCCTGCTGGAGATGGAAGCCAGCGCACACGACCTGCACGCCGCTTATGTGAGCCATATTTCACATATCACCAGCTTCGCCCTGGCCAATACCGTGCTGGAAAAAGAGCGGGAAGACCGCGCCATCTTCGAAATGGCCAGCGCCGGTTTTGAAAGCACGGTGCGCCTCGCCAAGAGCAACCCCTCGATGTGGGTGCCCATCTTCCGCCAGAACCGCGATAATGTGCTGGATGTGCTCAACGAACACATCAGCCAGCTCCGCAAATTCAAGAGCTGTCTTGAAAAGGAAAACTACGAATACCTTCAGGAACTCATAGAAAATGCCAATAAGATCCGCCGGATCATTAAATAATTTTAAATAATTGAGATAAATCTTTCAACATCAGCACCCCCTTTTTGCCTTTTTACTTTTGACTTTTTAATTTTACAACATGCAAGCGACCGACAACCAATCAATGAAAGAAGTGACCCAGCAGGCCTGGGCAAAACGCCCGATGGTCATCTCCGGGCCCTGCAGCGCAGAAACCGAAGAGCAGGTAACAGAAACCGCCCAGCGCCTGGCGCAAACGGGTAAGGTGGACGTACTCCGCGCCGGCATCTGGAAGCCGCGTACCCGACCGGGCTCTTTCGAGGGTATCGGCACCAAGGGACTGCCCTGGATGCAGAAAGCCCGCAGCCTGACCGGCCTACCGGTAGCCATCGAAGTGGCCACCGCCAAGCAGGTGGAAGACGCACTTCATTTCGACATCGATATTCTCTGGATCGGCGCCCGTACCACGGTGAACCCTTTCAGCGTGCAGGAAGTGGCCGACGCCCTTCGCGGCGTGGATGTGCCCGTACTGATCAAGAACCCGATCAACCCCGACCTGGAACTGTGGACCGGGGCCGTGGAACGCGTGGCCAAAGCCGGCATCAAACAGATCGGCCTGATCCACCGCGGTTTCTCTTCTTATGGCAATACGGAGTTCCGCAATGCGCCGATGTGGCACCTCGCCATCGAGATGAAGCGCCGCAATCCCGGGCTCATGATGATCAACGACCCTTCGCATATCTGCGGCCGCCGCGATATTTTGATGGATGTTGCCCAGAAAGCCATCGACCTCGACTTCGACGGACTCATTATCGAAAGCCATATCGATCCCGATAAAGCCTGGAGCGATGCCAAGCAGCAGGTTACCCCCGAGCGGCTGGCCGAGATGCTGACCGGTATTCACTGGCGCAAGGAAGACAGCGACTCCGAAGCCTACCATGCCGCCCTGGAAAAACTGCGCCAGCAGATCAACCACCTCGACGACGAGCTGATGCAGATACTCGGCCAGCGTATGAAAGTGGCCGAACAGATCGGCTTGTACAAGAAGAACAACGACATCACCATTTTACAAACCAATCGCTGGAACGAGATACTGGAAAGGGCTTATGCGAGGGGCGAAAAGCTGGGACTGAGCAAGGAATTTGTTACCCGTTATTTCGACGCCGTTCACATGGAGAGCATCAACCACCAGAATAAGATCATGAACAGCTGATCTCACCATGGAGAAAAAAACCATCCGGATCGGCCATAGCAACACCGACTATTATTTCGATGCCAGCCTCCCGAAGCTGGCGCAACTGACCGATAAAGAGCATAGTATCCTGATCGTTGATGAAAACCTGTTTTCGCTGATCGGCGCCCGGCTCAAGGGCTGGAACTGCATCGTGGTTAAATCGGGGGAGGAATACAAGATCCAGGCAACGGCAGATGGTATCATCGACCTGCTGATAGAGATGGAGGCCGACCGTAAAACCACCCTGGTGGGCATTGGCGGCGGCGTAATCACCGACCTTACGGGGTATGTGGCTTCCATTTACCTGCGGGGCATTAAGGTGGGGTTTGTTCCCAGCACCCTGCTGGGTATGGTAGATGCAGCCATTGGCGGCAAAAATGGCGTGGATGTGGGCGTATATAAAAACCTGGTGGGAATCATCCGCCAGCCTTCTTTCCTGCTCTTCGACATATCGCTGCTGCAAACCCTTCCCGAAGAAGAATGGCAGAACGGCTTTGCCGAGATCATCAAGCACGCGTGCATTAAAGATGCGGCCATGTTCAATGAGCTGCGCAATCACGACGTCGCGTATTACCGGAAAAACAAGAAGGCGCTGTCGGCCCTGGTGAAACGCAACGCCCTGCTCAAAACCAAAGTGGTGCAGGGCGATGAGCGCGAAACTGGCGATCGCAAGCTGCTGAACTACGGCCACACCCTCGGTCATGCGCTGGAGAACCAGTACGAGCTGTCGCACGGCCAGGCCGTGGCCATCGGTATGACCTATGCCGCCGGTATTTCCGCGAAAGAAACAGGTTTTAAAGACGCGGAGAAAGTGATTTCGCTGATAGCCCGATACGGCCTGCCTACTTATGCCCGGTTCAATGCGCGTAAGGTTTTCGACGTGCTTAAGCACGATAAGAAACGCGAGCGCTCCAGCATGCATTATGTGCTGCTGGGCAAAATAGGGAAGGGGCAGGTCAAAACCATTCCGCTGGAAACAGTCAAACAAATTATACAAGAACTTAACCAACCCTCTTCATGATCGTCCGTATCGATCCATCCGTACTATTTGGCGATATCCAGGCGCCCGCCTCCAAAAGTTCCATGCAACGCGCCTGCGCCGCCGCACTGGCGGCCGGCGGCACGAGCCGCATTAAAAACCCCGGTCATTCCAACGACGATGAAGCCGCACTGGGCGTGATCCGCGCCCTGGGCGCCAACGTCAGCAAAGACGGCCGCGACCTCATCATTAAAAGTGCGGGTGTGCATGCCCGTAAGGAAGAAGTTTTTTGCGGCGAAAGCGGCCTGGGCATTCGTATGTTCACGCCACTGGTGGCCATGAACAGCAACCCCATCCGTATCATCGGCACCGGCAGCCTGGTAACGCGGCCGATGGATTTTTTCGACACTGTACTGCCGGCGCTCGGCGTTACCATAGAAAGCAACGAAGGGAAGTTGCCGTTAACAGTACAGGGCCCCCTGCAACCGAAGGATATTACCATCGACGGGTCGCTCAGTTCGCAGTTCCTCACCGGTCTCCTGATCGCCTATTCGGCCTCGGGCGCCGATGGGGTAACCATCACCGTTACCGATCTCAAGAGCAGGCCTTATGTGGACCTTACCCTTTCGGTGATGGCCTCTTTCGGGCTGCCGGTACCGGAGAATGACAATTACGAACGTTTTGTATTTAAAGGTGGCAGCGCCAATCCCAACGCTGAGCGTACCTATACGGTAGAGGGCGACTGGAGCGGG
>JAKPBL010000015.1 GCA_029778965.1 Bacteroidota bacterium | reverse complement strand
CCAACAACCGTGTGTACAGCCGCGATGTGGCCAGGTATGCACCCATTAGCCGCCCCAACCGTACACCGGGTCGCGATTACGGAGTGAACCGGCCGGATAACCACCGCCAGGGCACCGGTTTCAACCGCGATAACAATACCGGGGCCGGCAACCGCGGCGATATCCGTCGCCCCGACGGCCAGCGAATGACAGATACCCGTTCGCGCAACGAGCGGTTCAATAACAGTAATTTGTCAAGACCCGGCAATGACCGTGCGACAGGTGATGTGAACCGGCCTATGACCGATACAAGGCCCTCTGCCGATCGTATCGATCCCGGTAACCGCGTTACCCCGAATCCCGGTTTTTCTGCGAGGGAAAGTACACCGCAACGCAGTTACCAGCCATCGCAGCGCGCTGATATGTCCCGCCCGCAGGGTACAGATCGCGCGCAGCAATTGAATCGCCAGCCATCGTTCGAACGTCGCGATATGCCGCAGCAAAGGCAGCAGGTGCAGGAGCGCCCGCAGTTCCAGCAGCGTTCATTTGAAAGAAGGGAAATGCCCCAGATGCAGCAACGGCAGTCGCCGCAAATGCAGCAACGATCGGTGCCGCAGATGCAACAGCGATCCGCGCCGCAAATGCAGCGGTCGGCCCCTTCGGGTGGAGGTTCTTTTAACCGGGGCGGGGGAGGTGGTGGCGGTGTGTCGCGGCCCAGCCGACATCGCTAAACGTCTTTACCCATGACGTAGTCGTCCATCCGGTAACCCTGGCCGATATCGATGACTTCATCGCGTTCAATACGAAAGCCCATCGCTTCGTAAAAGCGGATAGCAGGATTGTCTTTTTTCACATTCAATACGAGGTGCGCGCCATTGTGGGTGCGCACTTCTTCTTCTACCATATCGAGCAGGGCGCGGCCAACGCCTTTTCCCTGCACCGTAGGCAGCACATATAGCTTGTGCAGCTTCCAGTGCCCGTTCTGCAGTTTACTGTAAGAAGCAAAACCAACCTCTTCGAGGTTGATCTCGGCGATAATGAAATGGTGATTCCAGTCATCCATTTGCTTTTCGAGCGAAGCGGGATTGTAGAACAGGTCGAGCATATAGCTCAGTTGCTGTTCAGGGATCAGGTGGCCATAGGCTGCCGGCCAAACCTGGTGGGCCAGCCAGCCGATAGTGGGAATATCGTCTTGATCAGCGTTCCTGATCACTAATGCATCGTTCATGAATGAAAGTTGTTCTTGGATATAGCCTGGTGCAATTTAATAGCTTGCCACGAAAGTCGGATGGCCACTGCATAGCTTAACAAAGCCGATCCGAACAGGTAGGCCGCCGGAATATGACTGGTGATACCGCTGTCCTGCTGCACGAAAAGAAATAAATCGTACAAACCGTGAAAGACGACAGACAGCACCAGGCCCCTGGCCATCAGCCAGCCGGCCCTGCCTTTCCCGCTGAATTTGGCAAGGCCCACATAATAGCCCATCAGCACACCGAAACAGCCATGCGCAGGCACCGACAGGAACATGCGTGAAAAGGCCGTCGACAGGCCGTATTCCGTCACATACCCGATATTTTCGATGCTGGCGAATCCCATGGCTACCATTACCCCATAGATAATGCCATCGAAGGGCTCATTGAAAAAAGGCCGTGGGTATGCGTAATACCGGACCATCAGGAATTTGGCGCTTTCTTCGCTGAGGGCCACAACCAGGAAAGAGATGCCTGCGTAATACAGCCAGCCTTCCTGCTCTGTATATTTTTGCAGCCAGCTAAGGGTAAAATACTGGTATAGCATAGCCGGAAGAATGGCGAAGCCGCCGAGAACGAACGTTTTGAATAATGCCCGCAACGGCTCCTTATCGTATTGATCCATCCAGTAGATAAACCAAACAATGGCAATAACCGGCGCGAGCGATAAGGCCAGCAGTTTCATGTCGCTTTTGTTGCGCTGAAATTAACGATTTAATATTGACGGATAAATGAACCGATATGCGCGCAGCCACCATCGCTGTTTTATTGCTCCTGGCGGGAAATACCGGCTGGTCGCAGGTGTTCGGGGGAAACAGTCCGTCGACCCGTTGGCTACGCCTGCAACAACCCGGGGTTAGCGTCATATTTCCCCGCGAACATGTTGCCGATGCAGCACGCATTTCCACCATCATCGGCCGCATCAACCGGCAGCCGGACAGCAGTATCGGCGGTAAACGAAAATCCGTGCCTATCGTATTACAGCGTGAAACAACCGTGTCGAATGGCTATGTGGGGCTGGCGCCCTTCCGGTCGGAATTCATGCTTACCCCGCCGGCCGACCCCTTTGACCAGGGCAGCACGCCCTGGGTCGACCAGCTTGCCTTACATGAATACCGTCATGTTGAGCAGTACAGCAATTTCAACCGGGGCGGCGCCAAACTGTTTTCCATTTTGCTGGGTCAGCAGGGTCAGGCTTTTGCCAATGCACTGACAGTGCCCGACTGGTTTTTCGAGGGCGATGCCGTTTACCAGGAAACGAGGTACAGCACCCAGGGCCGCGGCCGGCTTGCTTCTTTTTTCAACGGTTATCGCTCGTTATGGGAAAGCAGCCGGAACTATTCTTTCGCCAAGCTGCGCAACGGTTCGTTGAAAGACTATGTGCCTACGCACTACGACCTGGGTTACCAGTTGGTGGCCTATGGATATGAAAAATACGGCGCTTCGTTCTGGAGAAACGTTTCGCTCGACGCTGCCGCGATGAAAGGTGTATTTTATCCCTGGCAGAAGGCAATAAGCCGGTACACGGCACTTCCATACCGCGACTTCGTGCAACAAGCCCTGCAGCGCAACCGCAGCGTTTTGCAGGTCAAGGCTGTTGTAAATAAAAAATCAGCCTATGCCGATGAACTGAATCCCGTGTACACAGAAACCGGCAGCCTGCTTCATACCCGGACCAGTTTCTCGGCTGTTCCTGCTTTTTATGAGGAAACGAACTATCAATTGCGCCGGATCAGGACCAGGGACAGGTCGGCCGACAGCTATTTCTCATATTCGAACGGCAGCATCATATATGCTTCTTACCGGCCTGATATACGCTGGGGATGGAAAAACTACAGTGAATTGCAACTGCTGAATACCGCGACCGGTAAACAAAAAACCATCACACGCAAATCCAAATATTTCAGCCCGTCGTTGTCTGCCACCGGCGATAGCATTATTGCCGTTTATAACCAGCCCGGCGAACCGGTAGCGCTTCACCTGCTCGATCGCGACGGGAAATTATTGAAAACATGGCCCGCCGGTACCAATGAGCTCTATTATCATCCTGTTTTCGCCGGCGACGATATCATCGCTGCCGTTCGCAATGCCGAGGGGCAGATGGCTTTGGTAGCGATCGGGCCATCGGGGCAAAGAAAGTTTATCGTGCCCTGGCAGGCAGCAGTGATCGGATATCCGAAGCCTGCGGACGGGTTCATCTATTTCACGGCCGGCCATGAGGGGCGCGATCGCGTATTTCGCATACGCATCGACGGTAGTGAACAACAGTTGCTGGAAACTGATTCGTCGTTTTCGCAAACAGGGCAATACCAGCCTGCCGTATCGGGTAACACGCTTACGTGGATGCAGTTCACAGCCGACGGCACCCGGCTGCGCAGTACTGCCATACGGGCCTATGGTATAAGTTCCGACAGCCGGCGCGCGAATGCAGACCCGCTGCAACTGGCTTCTTTAACAGAAGCAGGTTCACTCTTGTACACGGAAGCGGCGACCGAAGCAACACCGGTTGACCGGTATCCAAAATCAAAGGGGCTTTTTAATCTGCATTCCTGGCTACCCTGGTTCGATGGTGAAGAATTCAGCCTCGACCTGATGAGCGAGAACATACTCAATACCTTTGTATCTGATCTTTACCTGGGCTATAACAGGAATGAAGGGTATAAGAAAATCGGGGTAAGCGGCAGCTATGGCGCCTGGTTTCCTGTAATAACAACGGGTATCAGTTATACGATTGACCGACGGGCCTATGCCAACGGCCGGCCTGTTTATTGGAACGAAGCGGAAATACCGGTAGGTGTCCAGTTGCCGCTAAATCTCAGCCGGGGACGCTTTATACGATACCTGAGTATGTATTCGGGCATTGTATTCAACCAGGCATGGTTTCAGGGAGAAGACAGGCATCGCTACGGCACCCCTGCTCACCAGTACCTCGATCACCAGATCGCTTTCAGCAACCAGTCACAGCAGGCAAAACAGCAATTCAACCCACCCTTTGCTCAAAGTCTGCGGGTTCATTACAGAAATGCCATCAGCCTGTTTTCGTCGAAGCAATTGCTGCTGGCGGGAAGTCTTTATTTCCCGGGACTTGCAAAAAACCATAGTCTTGTACTGGCGGCCGGTGTACAGGGCCGCGACAGTTCCAACGGCATCCGCTTCTCGAATGAAATGGGGCTGGCGCGGGGTTATACCGATGAGAATTTTTTTCGCTCCGGCGGCGCCCGCATTAATTATGCTTTTCCGCTTTGTTATCCGGATGCCGGCGCTTTGGGGATTGTTTACCTGTTGCGGTTGCGGGCTAACGTGTTCTATGACTATAGCATTGCTAAAGACCAGGCGATATTCGGCGATGGCGACCGGCATACTTATCGCTCTGCTGGCGTGGAGATCATGGCCGATACAAAATGGTGGAA
Source organism: Bacteroidota bacterium (assembly GCA_029778965.1). Classification (GTDB taxonomy): domain Bacteria; phylum Bacteroidota; class Bacteroidia; order Chitinophagales; family Chitinophagaceae; genus Flavihumibacter. The sequence goes on along the minus strand of JAKPBL010000015.1, from coordinate 1,687 downwards.
CCAGTTGCCTGTGAGCCTGGGCATACGCTATGCCCACCTCCTTGATAAAGATACAAACCCCGGTCGCAACCGCTTTGAACTTGTCGTTCCGGTAAACCTGCTGCCCGGAAGCATTAATAAACGATAGCCGGTGCACCAATACCGGCTATCGTTTATTGCAAAAACCATCAGGTTGCCAATTCGGTCAGGCTTTCTTCGATCAGCCTGATCTTGGCGCGGGCGTCTTCCTGTTTCCGCTTTTCCGTTTCCACTACTTCGGGTTTGGCGTTCTGCACAAACCGTTCGTTACCCAGTTTTTTCTCCACGCTAACGAGGAATCCTCTCAGGTATTCCAGCTCTTTGAGCAGGTCTTCTTTTTGCTGCACCGGCGCCGTTTCGCGGTCGGTCTGCAGGTAGAACTGGTCTTTTCCAATCACTGCCATGATCGATTTGGCAACGGCCTCGGTGGTAAATGAAATGGCAGATGCATTCACCTGTTTTTGCAGAATGGGGCAAATGTTGCTGTACAGTAAGCGGTTTGCCGGTGTTATGAACAGCGCCACCTGCTCTTTCGGTTTGAGTTGCGCCTTATTGCGGGCGTCTCTCAATCCGCTGATTACCGCCTTCAGCAGTTGTCCCTCTTCGAGCCGCTGCTGTACGGAGGGCTGCTGCAATTTTTCCCGTTGCGCTGCCAGCGCAGGAAACTGGCGGATACACAATACCTCATCGTTGCCTCTCTGCTGCAACAAACTAAATATCTCTTCGGTGATAAAAGGCATAAAGGGATGCAGTAACTGCAACAGTTCTTCATAAAAGCCAACGGCTTTCTGCAGGCTTTCCGAAGCCATGGCTTCTTCAAAACCGGGCTTGATCCATTCGAGGTACCAACTGCAGAAATCGTCCCATATCAGTGAGTAAATGGTTTTCAGTGCTTCGCTCAGTCTGAACTGGGAGAGGAGTTGCTCCACTTCCAGCCTCGCCTGCAACAAGCGGGCTTCAAACCATTCGTGCGCCCAGTCATCGGCGGGTTTTTCGGTCGACTGCTTCTCCTTCCACATGCCGATCAGCTTCAGGGCATTCCACATTTTGTTGTTGAAAAAGCGACCCTGTTCCAGCGAAGCTTCGTCAAACAACAGGTCGTTTCCCGCCGGCGAAGAGATCATGATGCCGAAACGAACGGCATCGGCGCCGTATTTATCGATCAGCTCCAGCAGGTCGGGTGAGTTACCCAGGCTCTTGCTCATTTTGCGGCCCTGCTTGTCGCGCACCATACCCGTGAAGTACACATCACTAAACGGCTTCTCCTTTTTGTATTCCATGCCGGCCATTATCATGCGGGCCACCCAGAAGAAAATAATATCCTGACCGGTTACCAATACTGACGTGGGGTAGTAGTAGGCGATATCTTTATTACCCGGGTCGGTGATGCCATTGAAAACTTCCATGGGCCAGAGCCACGACGAAAACCAGGTATCCAGTACGTCTTCGTCCTGCCTGATGTCTTCAGCCTGTAACTCGACGCCTTTCTCACGGAAACGCATAACCGCTGTTTCACGGTCGGCGGCAACCACATAGCCGCCGTCTTTGCTGTACCAGGCCGGTATCTGCTGTCCCCACCACAACTGGCGGCTGATACACCAGTCCTTTACATTTTCCATCCAGTACCGGTAGGTCGCCAGGAATTTGTCGCCGGGATGAATGCGTACAT
>JAKPBL010000077.1 GCA_029778965.1 Bacteroidota bacterium | reverse complement strand
GATGATAAAGCTGGTTCCCCTTCCTTCCGTGCTGTGCACGTCTATACACCCCTTGTGGCTGTGAATCATGTTCATGGTCGAGGCCAGACCCAGGCCCATCCCGTTCCTTTTGGACGTGTAATAAGGTTCGAAAAGCCGTCCCATGCTTTCGGTTGGAATCCCCGACCCCGTGTCGCTGATCTCCACTACCCCGTACTGGCTGTTTTCGGTGATGCGTAATACCAGCTTCCTGTCGGTATCCGTTCCATCCATCGCCTCTATAGCGTTTACGATAACATTCATGAAAGCAATCTTGAGCTTATCCCGGTCGGTCAGGATCATCAGCGGCGCCGGGTGCTCCATTTTTACCAGTCTTACCTGTTTCAGCGACAGGCTGTCGGCAGCGTCTTTCAGCACTTCGTCGAGCAGTTCCTGCAGGCTGGCTACATGCACTTCTATTTCCGTTTGCCGGGAGCTGTTCAGCAACTCGGTAATGATATTGCTTATCCGCACGCTGTTTCTTCGGATAACATCCAGGTAGAGCCGGTCGTTTTCGTCGTGGACCTCGGTTTGCAGTTGCTCTGCCGCCAGGGTTATATTATTCAACGGGTTTCTTACCTCGTGCGCCAGGGTGCGCACCAGGCGACCGGCAGCGGCCAGCTTTTCCGTTTGCAGGGTCAGCCACTCATTTTTTTTCAGGTTGGTGATGTCATGCATCATGCCCTGTACATAAAGGGTGCCTTCTTCGTCCGATTCCACGGAAGCGGAAAAGATACAGCACTTGCGGCCGCCAGACCCGGTTTTGACGTACACCTCCCGGTCGTACACGTCTTCGCCGGCTGTTAACGAGCGAATGATTTTATTTGCCTCGGCATTGTCGATAAGGAGGTCGGGCAGTAAAGTGCCCAGGATATTTTCAGTGCCGGTTTGCAGCAGATCGCCTGTCGCCCGGTTCACTTCCACGAAAGTCAGCGCCATATCCGTCATAAAAACCGCGTCCATCGACTGCTCAAAAAAAGTTCTGAACTTCCGTTCATTCTTGCGAATGGCGCTTATATATGTTGAGCGTTCGAGCGCGTACCGGATGGTGCGCTCCAGCTTTTCGGTGTTCAGTTCCGACTTCACCAGGTAGTCAAAGGCGCCGCTTCTCATGGCCAGCCGGTCTATGTCTCGGTTACCCTTTCCCGTTAGTAAAATAATGGGGGTTTCGCATTTGGCGGCAATGGCATCTTTCAGCAGGTCGAGGCCGGTTTTAGCACCCAGCCGGTAATCAACAAAATAGATATCGAATGCACGCTCTTTCATGAGGTCGAGCGCCGCCTGGTATTGCTGTACCCATTGAATGATAAAACGCCCGCCTTCTATATCTTTTATATAATCGCTGGTGATAAAGAAATCGTCTTCATCATCATCCACCACCAGGATACGGGTTGTTTTTTTTAAGAACGGCATCCCTTATTGATTTTCGGGTAAGATAATGCTGAAAACAGCCCCTTCTCCCAATTTTCCCCGGGCGTTGATCAATCCCTGGTGGCGCTCGGCGATGCGTTTGCAAATAGACAGGCCGATGCCGCTTCCCGGGTAATCGGATTTCCCATGCAGGCGCTGAAATATCTGGAAGATTTTTTCTTCATATTGCTGATCAAACCCGATACCGTTGTCTTTCACGTCTATCCGGTAATAGACCTTATCGGCCGCCAGGAAGTTTTCCTCGATGTCGCGCCGGCTCAACCGTGTACCCGAAATCCCGATCTGCGGGCAGGTCCCGGTGCGGGCAAATTTAAGCGCATTGCTCAACAGGTTGGCGAACATCTGCCTGAGCTGCGTGGGGATTCCGTCAATGACAGGCAGGGGTCCCACACTGATGGTTGCCTCGTGTTCATCGATGGCGATTTCCAGGTCGGAAATGGCGCTTCGCACCAGTTGCGCCAGGTCTACCGGCTCAAACAGGTGGCCGGTACGGCTTACCCTCGATAAATCGAGCAGGTTGTCGATCAGGATGCGCATATTGTCACTGGCAGATTGCATGCGGTCTATATACATCCGGCCCTCGCTGCCAACGAGGTCGCCGTATTTGTGCTTGAGCCGCGATCCAAAAGTGGTGATCTTGCGCAGGGGTTCCTGCAGGTCATGGCTGGCCGCATACGCAAACTCTTCGAGCTCGGTATTGGATCGTTTCAGCTCACGCAGGTTTCTTTTCAATTCATTCTCCACCTTTTTTACCTGGGTAATATCGCGCGTGCTGCCCATCATGCGTACCGGCAGCCGGTTATCGTCCATCACCAGGTTGGCTTTGGCGCTCACCGTTTTGATCACCCCCTTATCGGTCAATATGCTGAATTCGCATTCAAAGCCATTTTGGGCAGCCACGGCCGCCAGCACTACCTGCCGCAGATTTTCGCGGTCTTCTTCCAGCACCCTTTTGAAAAACCAGTCGGGTGCTATCAGCGGCGTACGGTCGGCGACGGCCACGTCAAAAATGTCGAACAGGCCGTCTGACCAGGTGATCTCATTCTTTACCAGGTCCCACACAAAAATGCCGTAGTTAAGCATCTGCTCGGTCTGCGACAGCAACTGCAGGCTGGCCTGGTATTCGAGGTTCTGCAGGTACTGGTCTGAAATATCGCGACTGGCGCCGGTTATGCGCGTCACTTTGCCGGCGGCATTCAATGCAGCCCGGCCTACGGTATGGATAAAAAGGCGGCTTCCGTCTTTCCTGGCCAGCGAAAAGTCAATTTCAAAGGCCTCCCCGCTGTCGGTCGATATCGTTACGGCTTCACGAACGCGGTCGATATCGGCAGAATGGACCTGTTCCCAGAACCAGGCCGTTTCAATCACGGGCATCTCCTCGCGTGAATAACCCATCAGCGCATACATACCGTCAGACCATTCCATGGTTCCGTTAAGCGGGTCTATATTCCAGACACCGGTATGCAACTGTCTTTCATTGTCAGCCATCATTTTCAGGAGCGCCAGCTTTTCCTGCTCCATCTGTATTTGTTCGGAGATGTCTTCGGCGATGAACAGCATTGATTCGGGCTTGCCGTCAGCGCCGCGCCCCAGGATGGTGCCGGTTGCTCTGAAATAACGAAATTCACCTGCCTTGGCATTGAGCCGGCAGTTATAAGAATAGCTGTCTTCGTCGTTGCGCTGGTTGTATTTATCCAGTTCCTCCTGCACAAAAGGCAGGTCTTCTTCAAATACGAGACGGTTCAGGGTGTCGTTCCAGGATTTTACTTCTTCCCACTCATAGCCCAGCAGATCATGCACACGGCGGTTGATATAACGCAGCTTCCTTTCTTTGATGTCGTAAATAAACACGAGGTCGGGAAAAAGGTCAGCGATCTGCTGAAGCTGGCTTTCATCTTTTTCACCCGAGGCCCATAGAGAACGAAGGCCCCGCAATGCAGCACTGTCGTTGCCGGTTTGCATCAGAGATTATTGAATTGCTGGTATTGCTTCATTTTGTTATACAATGTTTTACGGTCGATATTAAGCAATTTTGCGGCTTTTGTTTTATTGAAATTGGATTGCCGGAGCGCTTTTACGATCATTTCATACTCGGCATCGATGCTGGCCGATTTCAGCGACTGCTCCGATATCACCGGCCGCGGTGTTGCCATACCCACAGCCGGTATGTCGGGTTGGGCCGGCACATACGAGGGTACATCTGCCGATACGGGCTTTTCATAATTCAACTTCTCATGGAAGGTGATCTCAAAAGGCAGGGCCTGCATATCTACCTGCGTGCCGTCGGTAAGCAGGGCCGCTCTTTTAACTACATTTCTTAATTCGCGCAGGTTACCGTACCAGGGGTAATGCATGAATACCTGCTGCACCTCGGGGCTGAAATCGCTGATCTCCTTTCCCAGTTCCCCGCTGGTCATCGCCAGGAAATGCCGGGCATACCGTAAAATATCTTCCTTCCGCTCACGCAGGGGCGGCAGGTTAATGCTGAACTCGTTAAACCGGTGATAGAGGTCTTCCCTGAATTTCCCGTTCCTGGCCGCCTCCCACAATTTTTCATTGCTGGCCACGATGATGCGCAGGTCCAGCTCTATGTCTTTGTTACCCCCCACGCGGCGGATCTTTCTTTCCTGCACAACCCGCAATAAGGAGACCTGGACGTCATAGGGCAGGTTGGCAATTTCATCGAGGAAAACCGTACCACCATCGGCCAGCTCCAGGCTGCCCGTTTTCTGGTTCAGGGCGCCGGTAAAAGATCCTTTCTCGTGCCCGAACAATTCACTGCCCGCCAGCTCTTTCGACAGGGCGCCACAATCGATGGCGATAAACGGCTTGTCGCGCCTTTTGCTCATTTCGTGGATTTTGCTGGCAATGGCCTCTTTGCCGCTGCCGCTCTCCCCGTAAATGATCACGCTGTAATTGGTCGGCGAAACCAGCTCTATCTGTTTGAGTATGTTCTTCATCTCGGGTGTATTGCCCCAGATGTACTTTTCCAGCACCTCCTTATCGGGTTTTTTACCGGCGGCAACAGGTACCACGCGCTCGCGCGGGGAGGAGGCTGCATGGTGTACCGCGGGCGGCGTCGCCAGGGCCTTGCGGATCGTAATCAGTATTTCATCGGGAAATACCGGCTTCGTCACATAATCGAACGCGCCGAGTTTCAGCACTTCCACCGCCAGCTTAACATCGCTGTACCCGGTTATGATGATGAACGGTACGTCGGGATACAGTTCCCTCGCCCGGATCAGCACCTGCTTGCCGTCCATGTCTTCCAGCCGGAAATCACACAATATCAAATCGGGCTTTTGCTGGGCGAGGAATTCAAGCGCTTTTTTCCCGTTGTACATTTCCGTTACATCGAACTGCTGCCTGGTCAGGAACCTGTTCAGCAGCATGCACATGTCGCGGTCGTCGTCTATTACCAGTATTTTCTGCATGTATTATTCATTATCTGTTTAGCCGCCGGTTATGCCCACATAGCCCTTACCTGGGCAACGGGAATCTGCAACACGTCGCGGTATTTAGCCACGGTTCTCCTGGCAATCTTATATCCTTTGTTCATCAGTATGGCCACCAGTTGCTGGTCGGTGTACGGGTTCTTTTTGTCTTCCTGCTCTATTACTTCCTCCAGCGCATTCTGGATAACCCGGTTACTGATCACTTCACCTGTTTTATTGATAATTCCTTCTGTAAACAGGTCTTTCAGGTGAATGGTTCCAAAATGCGTATCTGCAAACTTATTGCTTGTAAGCCGTGATACCGTCGAAATATCCAGCCCTACCCTGTCGGCAATATTTTTCAGGATCATCGGCTGCAGCCGGGTAATATCGCCGTCGATGAAATAGTCTTTTTGCAGCATCACAATCGCCCGGGTAATCTTCATCATGCTCTCGTTACGCTGGCGCAGCGCATACAGCAGCCAGTTGGCCGATTGCAGCTTGCTGCGCAGGTATTGCAGGGCGCCCTTGTCTTTGGTAACCTTGATGTTCTCCTGCAATGCATCGCTGACCCGGAAATTCTCCGAATTGATACCGCAAATGGTAATATTGAACACATCATTGTCCAGGGATATCTGGATATCAGGCACAATATTGTCTTTCGGCGAAATGGAATTGGCGTATTCCGTGATCGGGCGCATGGGCAATTTGCCCACAAAAGCCACTACCTCCCTGAAGGCTTCCTCACCGAGGTTCATTTCCATCATTATTTTATCGAAACGACGGCTTTTGAAGTCGTCGTAATGCTTTTCGAGCAAGATCTTTGCCGCATACACATGGCATCTCCGGTCGCCCATCCGCTCCAGTTGCAGCAGCCAGTTCTCCCGAATGTCACGCGCGCCGAGGCCGGCAGGGTCGAGCGACTGTACCGCTGTCAGCGCCACCTCTACTTCTTCGGGGGTGGTCATGAAGTGGCCAAAAGAGAAATCATCGGCAATGCTGTCGAGGTCTTTTTGCAATAAACCCGACTCCTCCAGCGAATCGACCAGGTAATAAGCAATGGCCTGTATACGATCGGGCAGGGTCAGCAGGGCCAACTGGCGTTTTGCCTCTTCCCTGAAATCGGTGACCGACACGATCGGCCGTTCAGGTATATTACTGTCGCTGAAATAGTTGGCATATTCCCGGTTGTAATCGGGCAGGTCATTATCGGCAAATTCATCCCAGTCCTGGTAATCCTGGGCGCTGTTCCGGTCGTATTTTTCGGTGCCGGGTTCCTGCATATCGTTTATTTGCTCGAGGTAGGGGTTCTGGTCCATTTCCTGGCGAAGATGCATTTGCAACTCAAGGCTGTTCAGTTGAAACAGGTTCAGCAATTGGATCTGCTGCGGAAGGATCTTCAGTGTCTGCTGCTGGTGTTGATGTTGACTGATCATATTGCTTTCGTTGAGGTTCTGATAGAAAAACAACTAAAAAGCCAAACTGAAGGGTTCGTCTCCCAAATCGGTAATTATATATATTACCTTCTAATAATCAATAGTATAAAGAACATTTCAATTTTAATGTTTTGGAAGAAGATCCATCAGATACATTTCGTGTAGACGAATTTCCCCAATTCGGGTATATGGCCCAGTCCCTGGTCAAAAAAAACCGGCATCCAGCGCACTGGATACCGGTTTTACGGCAAGCATTGGCAAGCTCAGGCGAGTTGCTCCCAGGGGTTGAGCCTGATACAACGTTCCCTGATCTTTTCGATCGCATTCAGCAAAGCATCGTCCCATCGTTTAGACCGGGAATACTCCGTCATGTTTCCATTGTCGCTGATGAGCCTGAACAAGGCAATCTTGTCGGTTCCTGCATCGTCGAACAGGTTTAGCTCCATTCGTTGCATGGGACCGGTGATGGCCTGGATCATTTTAAGCTTCTCCAGCATCAGTTCCATTAATGAGTTCAATGCGCGGGGATCGGAAATGCTGCACTCGAGTTTTACGTGGATGTTGTTGTCCATGAGGTGCCAGTTAACTGTTATAAAGAGTATCGAAAAACATACCAGATTAACAATCCAATGCTGGCATGGTTCTTTTCGCCCGTGTTAAATTTCTTTAATCACTATAAACGTAAAACTATGTTACGCTGGGCTGTTATTTTCCTCGTAATCGCGCTTGTTGCGGCGCTGTTCGGCTTCACGGGCATTGCGGCCAGTGCAGCCGGTATCGCCAAGATTCTCTTTTATATTTTCCTGGTGCTTTTCCTGCTTTCGATCATCGCCGGTGCTTTTAACCGACGCTGAACGGTGGAAAGAAGATACGCGGTACTGCTGAAAAGAGACTATAAATGTTTATGGCGCCTGCAACCATAAACATTTTTTATTTTTAGCGTATGGTTAAACCATATATCCTGGTTGCAGAAGACGATGCCGACGACCGTTTTCTGCTCGAAACGGCTTTTACGGAAAACGGGTTCGGCGAAGAGCTGGTATTCGTGGAGAACGGGGTGGACCTGATGGATTTTCTCTACCGCCTGGCCGCCGACCCGCCTGGCGAAAAGGGTATGCCGGGGTTCATTCTGCTCGATCTTAATATGCCCCGTAAAGACGGGCGGGAAGTGCTGAAGGAAATCAAGGAGCACAAGCAATTCAGGAAAATCCCGGTCATTGTTTTTACTACCACCAAAAACGAAACGGAAATAAACCGGTGCTATGAACTGGGCGCCAACTCCTACGTAGTGAAGCCGGTGGGTTTCGACTCCTTTTTGCAAACAATCAGCGATATCAGGGCCTATTGGTTTACGATAGCCCGGATACCATGACCATGCCGCACTACCCTGTGTAAAACCGCGTGCCCCGGGGCACGCGGTTACGATTCGCTGAAACCTAGCTAAGCGCGTTCTTTGCTTTTTTCCATTCCTGGCCGGCTTCCTGCACAAGACCTTCCGCCTCGCTGCTCACCTTGTTTTTTAGTTCTTTAACGTCTTTCTGACGGGCATTGAGCCAATCGGCGAATTCGCCTGCCCAATCGCGGGCGTTGCTGGCAATTTTATTCCGTATCTCACTTCCTTTGTCGGGCGCTACCAGCATGCCAATTACAGCACCTACCGCCGCGGCACTCAATACGCCCAGGATAACCTTGGATGTTGCGTTCATGGTTCAAGTTTTTTTATTGATTTGCCCGGCCGTTAAAACTTCGTGCCATTCCGCGGTCTCCCGGCAGGCCGAGCACCCGCTACCGCCGTTCATTTACCACCCCCGGTTTGTGAAATATTTTACCCGGAACCGACGTTTGTATGCAGTGCCTATCGTGTACTTTCGTGGCATTGATTTTATATGATCACCGTCGATGAGCCCGGCAAAGAAAATACTGATTGTAGATGATGAAGAGGACCTTTGCCTCCTGCTGAAAATCTACTTTACCCGTAAGAAATATCAGGTCGCGGTCGCCAATACGCTGAAAGACGGACTCAGCAAAGTGGAAACCTGGCAGCCGGATATTCTTTTTCTCGATAACAACCTGCCCGATGGGCTGGGCTGGGAACAGGCGGGCCTTCTCCTGGACAAATACCCTTCGCTCAATATCCACCTTATCAGCGCTTTTCACCCTTCCCAGCCGGGCCTGGTCAACAAAAAACGGCTCCATATCATGGAAAAGCCATTTTCCCAGCAACAGCTCAATGCCCTCGAATTATAATCTGTCGCCGGCCCCATTGAATGCTGTTTCCCCTTATTTTTGAAGTTGAAACAGTAAATCAACTATTATGAAATCTATTATCAATGGGTTACTGGCGTTCGCTGCCTTATGTGTGACCACTTCTTTGTCTGCTCAAACCAAATGGACCCTGGATAAGGCACATTCAAGCGTGCGGTTTTCCGTAAGCCATATGGTTGTATCTGAAGCGGAAGGTGTTTTCAAATCATGGAATGGTACCGTAGAGAATACCAAACCCGATT
>JAKPBL010000076.1 GCA_029778965.1 Bacteroidota bacterium | reverse complement strand
AATGATAAAGGCCCATTGCCAGCCGAACGAAGCCAGTAAAAGGGGCACCAGCACCGGCGCCACGATCGCACCTACGCTGGCGCCCGAATTGAAGAGGCCGGTGGCCAGCGCGCGTTCTTTGCGCGGAAACCATTCCGCCACCGTTTTGATGGCGGCCGGGAAATTACCCGCTTCACCGATACCCAGCAATCCGCGGGCAATCATGAAACCACCGGTAGTGGACACAAAAGCGTGTACCATGGCAGCAAGGCTCCATACCACCACCGATACCAGGTAACCGCGGCGGGTACCGATGGTATCGATCCATCGCCCGAAGAACAGCAGGCCGATGGCATAAGTAAATGAAAAAGCCATGACCATTCTGCTGAAATCGATTTCGCTCCACTGGAATGTTTTTTCCAGGGTGGGTTTCAGCAAACCAATCACCTGCCGGTCGAGGTAATTGATGGTGGTGGCAAAAAACAGCAGCACCACCACTACCCACCGGTAGTTTCCTTTGTCTTTTGTTTTTTGCAACAGGGCGCTTTTCTTCAACATGGTATTAGGTTGAACGGGAGGGCGACGGGGGAATGGTAATTTCCGCACGCATTTTTTCCAGTATGCCGTTATTGGTTTCGACCAGGTGTTGCACGGAACCTGCGCGGTACCATTCCAGGAACCTGTCCTGGTGGTAAAACGGTTCAGGCGTCAGCAGTTCGTTCTCCAGGTAGGTAAGCAACGAAGAGTAATAGCTGTCTGTTTCCGCCTGGATCAGGATGCGCGCCCGCAGGGCGTTGTATTCATTCAGTTGCCGGTTGATGGTTTCTATATACCGCGGATGGGCGGCGGCAGGCAATGCTGTTGTTTCCAGCACGGCATCCACAAAACGGCCGGCGCCACCATCGGTATTGGGAGGTTGTTTTTGCAGCAGTGCGGCGATCGTGGGGCTAATATCAGTATGCTCGAAATAAGTGAGCTGGCGCCCGCGGGCGATACCGGGTCCGTGAAACAGCAGGGGCGTCAGTGAACTGTCGGGATCAATCACCGGGTGCCATCCTTTTATGCTTTGTCCGTGATCGCCGGTTACGATCAGCAGGGTATTCTCCAGCCACCTTTTTTTCTCCAGGAAAGAAACCAGCCGTCCCAATTGCCGGTCGGCTTCTTTCAACGCTGCCGCATACGGCGAGCCTTCTCCCCAGATATTCCGGTAGTAGGGTTTATCAGGCGCGGTCGTGGTCAGAAAGCGCCCCTCGTTGCCCGGTGTTTGCAGGTGAATGCGCAGGTAACGAATGGGCAGGCGGTCGAGCATTTCCAGGGAATGCGTCACCAGGGCTTCGTCGGTATAACCGGGATGCTGCAGGCAGATATCGAAACCCCGGGTTACCGTTTCATACGCTTTCGAGTTGACCATAAAAGCGGTTGGCTCGCCGGCGCCGAACAGGTCCTGCAGCATGCGATTGCCTTTTTGAACGAATATGGTGCCTTCCTGCAATACGGGGTTCGGAAAAGAAGTGCTGTGCAACTGCCCGTACTCGCCCACGGTAGGGTGATGCGGAATGATCAGGCACGACTGCCCTATGCTGGTGCCGGCGGCTGCCAGCGCCTTGTAATGCACCATATCCAGCTTCGCGGGCGCCTGCCAGTGCATACCGTCGATGATAAATACAATAACCCTTTCTATGCTCATAACCCGCTAAATTAGTTTTTATCCATCCCTTCTTCCCAGCACCGCACCTTTTTCAATGGGCATAACATTTTCCGCATATATCTTCAGCCAGTTGTTCTCAAGCTTGCGTACGGGCGGACGCCAGGCTGCCAGCCGTTGCGTGTACAATACGGGATCGATCTGCAGGTCGATCGTCCGCGCAGCCAGATCGATTCTGATGGTATCGCCTTCTTCCACGATGGCGAGTGGTCCGCCGCAGGCTGCCTCCGGCATTACCTGCCCGATCGTAATGCCTTTGTTCAGTCCCGACAATTCGCCATCGGTCACCACAGCCACGGTAGCGCCTTTCCCTGCGCCGCTCAGGGCCGCCATAAAGCTGCATGCGAACACGGTGCCCGGTCCACCCACAGGGCCCATCATGCGAA
>JAKPBL010000067.1 GCA_029778965.1 Bacteroidota bacterium | reverse complement strand
CGGCAGGCGGCGCGTGCCATCGCCGCGAAATCATTCGTGCTGCTGAAAAACGACAGGTCTGTGTTGCCGCTGGCGAAAAAAGGAACCATCGCCCTGGTGGGTCCGCTGGCGGCCACCCGCGAGAACCTGGTGGGCACCTGGTCGGTATCGGCCGATTATAACAATCCGCCCGCTTCTTTGCTCAGCGCGATGAAAGAACTCTCCGGCAGCCAGGTCAACATAGTATATGCCAAAGGCGCCAATGTGCATGAAGACTCGGCCTATGAAGCGCGCGTCAGCATTTTCGGCAAGAAGATGGAGCGTGATAACCGCCCGCCGGCTGTCATGATCGATGAAGCATTGAAGGCCGCCGCAAAAGCAGATGTGATCGTGGCGGCGCTGGGAGAAGTGGCGGAGATGACCGGCGAATCGTCGTCGCGCGGTGAGATAGATGTTCCCCAAAGCCAGAAAGACCTCTTGAAGGCCTTGCGGAAAACAGGCAAGCCCATTGTGGTGGTGCTCTTCACCGGCCGGCCGTTGGTGCTCACCGATATCGAGAAAGACTGCGACGCTATTCTTACGGTGTGGTTCGGAGGTACGGAAGCCGGCGCCGCCATCACGGATGTGGTGTTTGGCGATGTGAATCCCTCAGGCAGGCTGACGGCCAGTTTTCCGTACAGCGTGGGACAGATACCCATTTACTACGCCATCAAAACCACCGGCCGCCCCAAGCATGGCGAAGGCTTTCAGAAATTCCGTTCCAATTACCTCGACATACCTAATGAGCCGTTGTATCCTTTTGGGTATGGCCTGGGTTACAGCCCTTTCAGCTATGGCGATGTGCAGCTCAGCAGCAGGAACCTGGGCGCCGACGACAGCCTTACGGCCAGTATAACGGTGACCAATACCGGAAAATATGCAGGAGAGGAAACTGTGCAGTTGTACCTGCGCGATGTGGTGGCATCGATTACCCGTCCCGTGAAAGAACTCAAGGGCTTTCAGAAAATACAGTTGGCGCCGGGCGCCTCGCAAACGGTTCGTTTCACCCTTCGTGCCGAAGACCTGAAGTTCTATAACAACGAGCTCAGGTACGACTGGGAGCCGGGTGAGTTTATCGTCTTCATCGGCGCTAACAGCCGCGATGCGAAGGACGCTTCCGTGAACTGGCAGAAATAGCCGCTGTGCAGCGCCCTGGGCGTTTTATCGTATCTTTATGCGTTAATCGTTGCTATGATAAATCCCGTAAAAAAGCGGTTGCTGCCAATAGCGCTCCTGCTGTTCCTGGCGTCTTTTGTTGGACATCATGATGCCGATACCGCCGGGGAAAACGGCTGGACCGAACTCTTCAACGGTAAAGACATCAACGACTGGATGGTGAAGATCAACCACCACGAGGTGGGTGATAATTTCGCCGGCACTTTCCGGGTAAAAGACGGCATGATACAGGTGCGGTACGATGGGTATGGCGATTTCAACAACCAGTTCGGGCATCTCTATTATAAAACGCCCTTTTCTTATTATCACCTGAAGGTGGACTATCGCATCACCGGTGAGTTCCTTCCATCGGCGCCTGCTTATGCCTTTCGCAACAGCGGGGTGATGCTGCATTCGCAAGACCCGCGCACCATGCTGAAAGACCAGGACTGGCCGATTTCAGTTGAGCTGCAGTTTCTGGCTGCCGAAGACGATGGCAAAGCGCGTCCTACGGGCTGCATGTGTTCGCCCGGCACCGATGTCGTATTCAACGGAAAGATCGATCCCCGCCATTGCATTACGTCCACCGCAAAGACTTATGCCCTCAATGAATGGGTGCATGCGGAGGCCATTGTGCTGGGTGATTCGGTGATCACCCATATCATCAACGGCGATACCGTACTGCGGTACTACCAGCCGCAGATCGGTGGAGGTGTGGTAAATAATTACGACCCCGCCCAGAAGCAGGATGGCAAGCTGCTCAGCAGTGGTTTCATCGCCCTTCAAAGCGAGGGGCAGCCGGTTGACTTCAGAAGAGTGGCGATTAAGGAGCTGCCGGCGCCGGGCGGAAAGAAATAATCGCAATGAACACTATTGTTAAGGATATCGTTGCTATTATTGAAGCGGGCCGCCAAAAGGCGTATAGCGCTATTAATGCTTCAATGGTTGAAGCCTATTGGTTGGCAGGTAAGCGGATTGTGGAAGAAGAACAGCAGGGAAATGAGCGGGCTGCTTACGGAGAAGCTGTACTAAAACAGTTGTCTAAAGAGTTGACGATAAAATACGGGAAGGGATATTCATTTACCAATCTTTATAATTTCAGGCAGTTTTATCTGACATATACCGACGATGAGATCTTCTACACACTGTGTAGAAAATTGCCTTGGAGTCACAATAGATTGATTATGAGGGTAGAAAATCCAAGTGCAAGAAGGTATTATCTGGAAGAAGCGGCTCAGCAAAGTTGGAGCGTAAGAACGTTGGAGCGGAATGTAAATAGCTTTTATTACGAACGGAT
>JAKPBL010000013.1 GCA_029778965.1 Bacteroidota bacterium | reverse complement strand
CACCCGTCGGGTCGTACCCGACGGGTGTTAGGTGAGATTTACTATTTTTGCGCCTTAATTAACTGCCCAAGGAACCGATGCTGGTAACAGAAAGACACCTCTCTCTTGAAGATTTCAAGGCGATAGTTTACGACGAACAGGAGATCAACCTCGATAAAGCCCTGCTGGAAAAAGTGGCGAAGAACCACGATTTTTTAAAGGGATTTGCGGCCAATAAGATCATTTACGGCATCAATACCGGCTTCGGCCCGATGGCGCAATACCGCATCAGCGAGAACAACCTCATTGAGTTGCAGTACAACCTGATCCGCAGTCATGCCTCGGGCAGCGGCCAGCCGATCGACCCCCTGCTGGTGCGCGGACTTCTGCTGGCGCGGCTCAACAATTTCCTGCAATGCCATTCAGGCGTTCATCCCGGGCTGGTGCTGCTGATCGCCGAGCTGCTGAATAAAAAAGTGTATCCCGTCATTTATGAACACGGCGGCGTGGGCGCCAGCGGCGACCTGGTACAACTCGCCCACCTGGCCCTGACCCTGATCGGCGAAGGCGATGTATGGTACAAGGGCGCCATCGAAGACACGGCGACTGTATTCAAAATCTTGAACATTCAACCGCTTCGCATTCATATCCGCGAGGGACTGGCCCTTATCAACGGCACTTCCTGCATGACCGGCATCGCCCTGGTGAACCTGATCCAGGCAAAAAAGCTGCTCGACTGGTCGGTGTCGCTCAGCGCCATGACCAATGAACTGGTGGAAGCGTATGACGACCATTTCTCGCACGAGCTCAACCGCGTAAAACACCATCCCGGCCAGCAGATCATCGCCGCCCGGTTACGGGAGATACTCGCCGACAGCCGCATGATCCGCAGCCGCAAGAAGCACCTGTACGAAGGGGATAAGATGGACCAGGATGTATTTGAAGACAAGGTGCAGGAATATTATTCGCTGCGCTGCATTACCCAGGTGCTGGGACCGGTATATGATACCATCGCCCAGGCCGAAAAGGTAATCGTGGCCGAATTCAACTCGGTCAACGACAACCCGGTGATCGATCATGAGAATGCAAATATCTTTCATGGAGGCAACTTCCACGGCGACTATGTTTCGCTCGAAATGGACAAGCTCAGGATCGCTATTACCAAGCTCTCCATGCTAAGCGAACGGCAGCTTAATTACCTCCTCAACGCCAAGCTCAACGAAATATTCCCCCCCTTTATGAACCTGGGCACGCTGGGACTTAATTTCGGCATCCAGGGCATGCAGTTCACCGCCACCAGCACCGTGGCCGAGAACCAGACCCTCAGCAACTCCATGTATATCCACAGCATCCCGAACAACAACGACAACCAGGACATCGTGAGCATGGGCTCCAACGCGGCCCTGTTAACCCGGCGGGTTATCAATAACAGTTTTGAAGTGCTGGCTATCCAGATGCTGACCCTGCTGCAGGCGGTTGACTACCTGCAATGCAGCAATAAAATGGCCGGACAGACAAGGAAAATGTACGAAGAAATCAGACCTTTGTACCCGGTGTTCAGCGACGACCAGCCCCCGTATAAAAGGCTCGATCGGCTGAAGAAACATTTTGAGAATGGGTCGGGATTAAACTAAGCTATCCTATGTCTGCAATCACTACGGTATTGGTAACCGGCGGCTCCCGGGGCATCGGGCGCGCCATCTGCCTGAAAATGGCGGCGCTGGGGCATTATGTGCTTGTCAATTACAAAGGCAATAAAGTTGCCGCCGAAGAAACCCTCGCCGCGGTCAAAGCCGCTGGCGGTGATGGCGAGCTGCTTCCCTTCGATGTAAGCGACGGTCCCGACGTAAAACGCGCGCTCGGCGGATGGATCGAGGCGCATCCCGAAAAGCCCATCGGCGTTCTCGTTAACAACGCCGGCATCAAAGACGACACCCTGTTGATGTGGATGAAAGACGAACAATGGAGCCAGGTACGCGGCACCAGTCTCGATGGTTTTTTCTATGTTACCCGCGAAGTGCTGAACGGCATGCTGCTGCGTAAGGCCGGCCGCATTATCAACGTGGTATCGCTGAGCGGCCTCAAGGGCATGGCCGGACAAACCAATTATTCGGCCGCCAAGGCCGGTGTGATCGGCGCCACCAAAGCCCTGGCCCAGGAAATCGCCAAAAGAAACATCACCGTCAACGCAGTGGCGCCCGGTTTTATCCAGACCGATATGACCAGCGACCTCAATGAAAAAGAGCTGAAGGCCATGATCCCCGCGAACCGCTTCGGGAAACCCGAAGAAGTGGCGCATGCAGTGGCTTTTTTTGCTTCACCCGAATCGGGTTATATTACAGGAACCGTATTATCCGTAAACGGAGGATTATATACATGAACAGGGTAGTTATCACCGGCATGGGCGTCTATTCCTGCATCGGAAAGAACAGGGAAGAGGTTAAGCAATCGCTTTACGAGGGCCGCTCGGGCATCATCTTCGACCCGGCCCGGAAAGCTTTTGGCTACCGCTCGGCCCTGACGGGATATGTAGATCGTCCCAACCTCAAAGGACTCGTTGACCGTCGCGCGCGTATCATGATGCCCGAACAGGCTGAATACGCTTTTGTGGCCACCCGCGAAGCGCTGGCACAGGCCGGCATCGACGAAGCTTTCCTGATCGAAAAAGAGATCGGCCTCATTTACGGGAACGACAGCTCGGCCGAACCCACGGTGCTGGGCGCCGACATGATCCGCGAAAAAAAAGACACCACCCTGCTGGGCTCCGGCTCGGTTTTCCAGACCATGAACAGCACGGTGACGATGAACCTGTCGACCATCTTCCACCTGAAAGGCATCAATTTCACCGTCAGCGCGGCCTGCGCCAGCGGCTCGCACGCCATCGGGCTGGGGTATCATTTTATCAAAAGCGGCCTGCAGGAGATGATTATCTGCGGCGGCGCCCAGGAAATCAACATTTTTTCAATGGGCAATTTCGATGCCCTCTCGGCGTTTTCTATCAGGGAAAACGAACCCACCAAGGCTTCGAGGCCCTTCGATAAGAACCGCGACGGATTGATTCCCAGCGGCGGCGCCGCCACCGTGATCCTGGAAAGCCTCGACAGCGCCCTGGCCCGCGGGGCGACCATTCTTGCCGAAGTAGTGGGCTATGGCTTTTCGTCGAACGGGGCGCATATTTCCAACCCGACGGTATCGGGACCGGTTCGCGCCCTGCAAATGGCCCTGAAAGATGCGGCCCTGGAACCCGGCGTTATAGCCTATATTAACGCCCACGCCACCTCCACCCTGGCCGGCGATGCCAGTGAAGCAAGGGCGATCGACACCGTTTTCGGACAGTCGCGGCCCTGGGTCAGCTCCACCAAAAGCATGACCGGACACGAATGTTGGATGGCAGGTGCGAGCGAAATCGTATATTCAGTGTTGATGATGCAGCACGGCTTCATCGCCCCGAATATAAATTTGGAAGAACCCGACGAAGACTCGGCCAAATTGAACATAGTGCGTGAAACCATCGATGCGGAATTCGACTGCTTCCTGTCCAACTCTTTTGGATTCGGCGGTACCAATTCTTCGTTGATTATCCGAAAGTATCAACCCTAATTGACCATTATGGCAACAGAACTCATTGAAAAGATCAATCATTTCCTCGCGGAGGAGTTTGAAGTGGATGCGGCTGCTATAAAGCCCGAAGCCAGCATGAAGGAAACACTTGACCTTGACAGCCTCGATTATATCGACATGGTCGTAGTGGTGGAAAACAATTTTGGTTTCAAAGTGAAGCCGGAAGACTTTGCCGATATTGAAACCTTCCAGCATTTTTACGACTACGTGGCTGACCGCGTCAAGGCAAAAGAAGTGGCATAATGTCTTCGTGGGAAGGCCGGTCGAAAACAACTCCCCTCGGTTACCGGATTTTCGTTTGGGTGATGAAGACCTTTGGCCTCCGCCCGGCGTACATGCTGCTGTA
>JAKPBL010000011.1 GCA_029778965.1 Bacteroidota bacterium | reverse complement strand
TTTAATAAGATATATGAAATTTTAACAAGTATCGTGTAAACAGGTAGAATGATTACGCGGCAGGGTCGTAAATGACCATAAAAACATGTAGTAAGAATACTGTCGGCGTTGTCGGATTTATCTGGGCAACATTCCTCTTCCGTCATTTGCGGCCGCTTTGTAGATCGCATCGATCACAATCATGTCTTTCAATCCCTCTTCCCCGCTGATATGTGCAGGAAGCTGGCCGCCGGATAACAGCACGGCGGCAATGGCATCCATCTGGACTGCCTGCTGGTTGGTGACGGGAAAATGGAAAGCACCGGTTGAGCTCCGGCCTTTGAAGGGGCCATAACTAATTGCCGGGCTCAATTCAAAGAAACCGTTTTTCGCCTGTACATATACCCGGTCGTAGTTTTCGCCATAGGATGTTTTTGATTCGGCGATGGCTCCGGAGGGGAAGCGAAGCTGCCAGCTTATCGACTCTTCAATCTCTTGGAAGAACGGGCGGGTTACCGGGCCAAACTGTGCGGTAATAGCCACCGGCTCTTCACCTGTTATGTACCTGGCGGCCTGCACGCAGTAGATGCCGATATTCATCAGCGGACCGCCACCGGATAATGCTTTTTTGAAATGCCAGTCGTCGCCGCTGTCGAGGCGGTAACCGAGCGCCGACTCGACCTGTTCCACCGGTCCGAAAATTTTATTTTGTCCCAGCCGCGCCATTTCCTGGTTATAGGGCTCATAGTGCAAACGATAACCGACGGCCAGGGCAACGCCGGCTTTCCGGCAGGCAGCGATCATTTCGCGGCAGTCATCTGCGGTGAGCGCCATTGGTTTTTCAACGATCACATGCTTACCCGCCGCGGCCGCCCTGATCACATATTCTTTGTGCATGCCGTTAGGCAGCACCACATATACAAGATCGATGTCTTTGTTCGTCGCGATCTGGTCGAAGGTTTCGTAGGAGTAGCAGTTCTTATCGGGTAGCTCAAACCGTTGCTGCCAGCCGATTTTCTTTGAAGGCGTTCCGGTAACGATACCCGCCACCCGGCAATACCTGCTTTCTGCAATGCCGTCGGCCAGGTAACCGGCATAGCGGCCGAGCCCGCACAAAGCCACCTGCAGCTTTTTAGCTGTTTTGGCCGATGCCCATGCCTTTCCCGGTTGGTTGTTCAGCAGAACCACACCGGTTCCCATGGCCGCTTTCAGAAAATCTCTTCTTTGCATGGTTTTATTTGTAGCCAGGGCCCCGCCAATATTACACTCATGGAGAAGTTTTTCTCCCCGGGGTCTTGCCGTCGAATTTTCGTAACTTCGCGTGCATTTCACTGGCTTTTTTTCGTAAATCATTAAGTATCAGTTAGTTTTGTATGTCAGCCAAATATCGTGAGTTCAGCCAGTTAAACCTTCCTGATATCGGGTCGGAGGTGCTCGATCGCTGGAACCGGCAGCAGGCATTTGAAAAGAGCGTTTCCCTGCGCGATGGCGCCGTTCCCTTTGTTTTTTATGAAGGTCCGCCGAGCGCCAATGGCATGCCCGGTATTCACCACGTCATCTCCCGTACCCTAAAAGACCTGGTATGCCGTTACAAGACCATGCGCGGTTTCCAGGTGAAACGCAAAGGTGGCTGGGATACCCACGGGCTCCCGATCGAACTGGGGGTGGAGAAAGAGCTGGGCATCACCAAAGAAGATATCGGCACCAAAATTTCTGTAGAAGAATACAACCGCAAATGCCGGGAGGCCGTGCTGCGGTTCAAACACAAATGGGACGATCTTACCCAGAAAATGGGGTATTGGGTTGACCTCAACGATCCCTATATCACGTTTGAGAACAGCTATATTGAAACCCTCTGGTGGTGCCTGCAGCGCCTGCATAAAAAAGGATTGCTGTATAAAAGTGTCAGCATCCAGCCTTATTCGCCGGCTGCCGGTACGGGACTAAGCTCACATGAGCTGAACCAGCCGGGCACCTATAAGGATGTCAAAGACACCAGCGTGGTGGCTATGTTCAGGGCGGTGCGAAACAAAAACAGCGAGTTCCTTTTTACCGCTGCCGCACAAGACCCGCGTGTGGACCAGGAAGACGTGTTTTTTATGGCCTGGACCACCACGCCGTGGACACTCCCTTCCAACCTCGGTCTTACCGTGGGCCCCGCCATCGATTATGTGCTGGTACGTACCTTCAATCCTTATACACACTTGCCGGTGAACGTGGTGCTGGCCAAAGCCCTGCTGTCCAAATATTTCAAGCCCGAGAACGAAAATGCCGATGAAGCGGGTTATGGCCCCGACGCCAAACAGCTTCCCTGGCGCATACTCACGGCCTTCAAAGGCAAAGACCTGGAAGAGCTTCGTTATGAGCAGTTGATGCCGTATGAAGCCAATGTGGTTGAAAAGACAGGCGGAGACCCTTTCCGTGTATTGCTCGACGGGTTTGTTACCACCGAAGACGGTACGGGCATTGTTCACACCGCGCCGGCTTTTGGCGCCGACGACTATAAAGCAGGTAAGAAGTACGGTATCGGCATTCTCACGCTGGTGGACCGCGAGGGGAAATTTGTAAATGGACTCGGTGAATTCAGCGGCCGTTATGTGAAGAATTATAAAGACGAGAAAGAGTATGTGGATGTGAATGTCGACATCAGTGTGAAGCTGAAAAAAGAGAACCGTGCTTTCAAAGTAGAGAAATACGAGCACAGCTACCCGCATTGCTGGCGCACCGATAAGCCGGTATTGTATTATCCGCTCGATGCCTGGTTCATCAGAACCACGGCCATCAAAGACCAGATGGTGGAGCTGAACAAGACCATCAACTGGAAGCCCAAAGCCACCGGTGAAGGCCGCTTCGGGAACTGGCTGGAGAATATGGTCGACTGGAACCTCAGCCGCAGCCGCTTTTGGGGAACGCCCCTGCCCATCTGGCGTACCGCCGACGGTACCGAAGAGATATGCATCGGCTCGATTGCCGAGCTGAATGCCGAGATACGCAAGGCGGGTGAAGTGCTGGGCGGCGAAGTGAATAAGAATTACCTGCACGATGGCATTCTCGACCTGCATAAACCGTATGTGGACGAGGTAATACTGGTCAGTCCAACCGGCAGGCCTATGCGCCGCGAACCCGACCTGGTTGACGTATGGTTCGACAGCGGCGCCATGCCCTATGCACAATGGGGCCTCGATTATGAAAAGCTGGCGGCGGGCAGCGACCGGCCGTTCAACGCGCCCTTCGACCAGAACTTCCCGGCCGATTTCATTTGCGAGGGAGTTGACCAGACCCGCGGCTGGTTTTATACCCTGCATGCGCTGGCTTCGCTGCTCTACGGCAGCGTAGCGTATAAAACGGTTGTTTCCAACGGGCTGGTGCTCGACCGCAACGGCAATAAGATGAGCAAGCGCCTGGGCAATGTGGTTGACCCCTTCCAGACCATCGACCAGTTCGGCGCCGACGCCACCCGCTGGTACCTGATCACCAACGCCTCGCCCTGGGACAGCCTCAAGTTCGATATCGAGGGTATCAAGGAAGTGCAGCGCAAGTTCTTCGGCACCCTGTATAATACTTACCAGTTTTTCGTATTGTACGCCAATGTGGATGGCTTTGCGTTCAAGGAAGCGCCCGTGAAATGGGACGACCGTCCCGAGATCGACCGCTGGATATTGTCGAGCCTGCAAACCCTGGTGCAGCAGGTAACGGCTGCTTTCGACGATTATGAGCCCACCACGGCGGGCCGCCTGATCGATTCGTTTGTGGACGAGCAACTGAGCAACTGGTATGTGCGTCTTTGCCGCCGCCGTTTCTGGAAAGGCGATTACAGCACCGACAAGATCAGCGCTTACCAGACCCTGTACGAGTGCCTGGAAACGATCAGCCGGCTGATAGCGCCGGTGGCGCCCTTTTTCGCGGACTGGCTGTTCGGCAACCTCAATGCGGTTACCGGCCGGTTCGACGCCGAGTCGGTGCACCACGTGCTGTACCCCGAAGCCGATACGAACCGTATCGACGCGGCGCTGGAAGAGCGCATGCGCCTGGCCCAGGATGCCTCGTCGCTGGTATTATCGCTTCGCAAGAAGGTCAACATCAAGGTTCGCCAGCCGTTGCAAAAAATACTCATCCCCGTGCTCGACCCGGCCATGAAAGCCCAGTTGGAAAGGGTGGAAGACCTGGTGAAATCGGAAGTGAACGTAAAAGCGGTAGAGTACCTGACCGATGCCGATGGCTTTATCAAAAAGAAGATCAGGCCCAATTTCCAGGCCCTGGGCAAGCGGCTGGGCGCCAAAATGAAAGCCGTTGCGCAGGCGATAACCGCCTTTAGCCAGGCCGATATTTCGAGACTGGAAAAAGAAGGTTCTTATTCTTTGGAAATTGATAGCGAACCCTTAATATTACAAATCCATGAGGTTGAAATTACCAGCGAGGATATCCCCGGCTGGATGGTTAGTTCAAAAGGCGCTTTGACCGTAGCACTCGACGTTACCCTGACCCCCGAACTGGAGCAGGAAGGGAACGCCCGGGAATTGGTAAACAGAATCCAGAAGATCAGGAAGGACAATGGTTATGAGCTGACAGACAGGATCAGGATCAAATTCGGTCAGGCAGGCTTGCTGGAAACATCTATCAGGCAGTTTGCTTCTTATATAAAAGCCGAAGTATTGGCAGATGAGCTGGAAGTAGTTGACAATCTCAGCGATGGAGTTGACATTGAAGTAAACGAGCAACCTGTTACTGTCTGGGTCGGTAAGTCGGCCGGACAGGGAAAATAGATATTCATCACCGGATAAAAGGAACCAAACATGGCAACCAAAAAAAAGGCCGCTAAACCAGCCGCCAAAAAAGTTGCTCCGGCAAAAAAAGCAGCACCTGCCAAACCAGCCGCCAAGGCGCCTGCGAAACCCGCTGTAAAAGCGGCACCTCCTAAAAAAGCGGCGAAAGCGGCACCGGTTAAACCGGCCGCCAAAGCCCCCGTGAAAGCGGCCGCCAAAGCGCCGGCCAAACCAGTAGCGAAGGCGCCGGCCAAACCCGCTGCCAAAGCATCGGTCAAGGTGCCCGTGAAAGCGGCGCCGGCTGCCAAAGCCAAAGTGGCGGCGAAGCCTGCCAGGGTGGAAGCTCCTGCTGCGAAGGCAGCCGTAAAGACGCCCGCCAAGCCGGCCGCTAAAGCAGCGCCGGTCAAACATAGCCCCGAGCCGAAACCGGCACCGGCCGCAAAAAAACCGGAACCGGTGGCGGTTGAAAAAAAGGGAAAACCAAAGAAAGAACCTGTTAAGAAAATCATCCGCCAGGGATTGCGCCCTACTACGATGAAACAGGCTACGGTAAAAGATGATTCCAAACAGACAACCCCTATCCCTATCAAAAAACCGGCGCCCCCGCCTGAAAAAAAACCAACGAAGGTGGAAATGCCGGTCATAAAAACGAAAACGGTACAACCCTACCATCCAGATTTCACCAAGAGTGTACTCGATCCGGGTACAAGCGAAAATCCAGGCCCTACTATGCGATACAGTGACAGCGAACTTCAGGAATTCAGAGATATCATTAATAAAAAGCTCGATGCCGCCAAAAAAGAGCTGGCCTATTTACAGGGCCTGATCACCCGTAAAGACGAAATGGGTGGCGACGAAAGCGAAAGCCGCTACATGACAATGGAAGACGGCAGCGTGAGCATGGAAAGAGAGCAACTGGCACAAATGGCGAGCCGCCAGATCACCTTTATCGATCACCTCGAAAAGGCCCTGATGCGGATCGAAAACAAGACCTACGGCGTTTGCCGGATCACCGGTAAGCTGATCGACAAGGCCCGCTTACGGGCTGTGCCCCATGCAACCCTCAGCATTGAAGCGAAAAACATGATGAACAAATAATGCGTTTTACCCGTCGGGTGCCACCCGACGGGTAAATGTGCCTTAGTTGGTAAGATCCTGCACAGCCGGTAACGCCTCCGCCCCGGGGTACAACAGCCGGAAAACAGCCTGTGCCTGCTGTTCTATATTTTTATCTGAACGGTTACTGAACAGAAACAACGCAAAACGAGCAGCGGGAACCAGGATCACATAAGACCTGAATCCGCCGTTGGAGCCGCTGTGCAGATAGACTGCCTGTTTTGATTGTTTTGTCATAAACCAGCCATAACCATAATGCAGGTCCGGTTGCGAAGCAATGGTAAATTGTGCCGGGGGCATTTGGGGAACGATGTATTGCGCCCAATGCAGGTAGTCGTCGATGCTGGTAAACAATCCGCCATCGGCTTCGGTAGTAAAGAAAACATTTTCATCAGGACCTGATCTCACAAAGCCGGTTGTATTCTTGTCATAGCCAGATGCCGCAGGGGGAACGGGCCGGTCTTCGCGCCAGATAAAGCTATGTGGCATGCCGGCGGGCATCAGCACTTCTTTTTTCAGGTAATCGGCATATAACCTGCCGGTTCGCTTTTCAATGATCATGCCCAGCAGGCAAAAAGCGGTATTGCTGTAGTGGTAAATTGTTCCTGGTGGAGCGGCCAGGGTATCCATTTTCTGCACGGCAGCCAGCACCTGCGCATCGTAAGCGTGCCGCAGCCCGCCCGCATCCACATACCTGTAATGGTCGGCGATGCCCGACTGGTGGGAAAGCAATTGGGCGACGGTGACCTTGCCGATAGCGGGCGCCAGCCCCGGCAGCCAGGTACCGATACTGTCATTCAGCGCCAGCTCGCCACGATCACATAATTTACGGATAGCCATCGCCGTGAATTGTTTGGTCAGCGAAGCAATATTGAAGAGTGTGGCGCTCTTGATCTTTTCGGCCGGTGAAAGCGTGGCGAGGCCATACCCTTTGGTAAACAGCGGTTTTCCGCCGGTCATGATACCGATGGCCACCCCGGGCTCGTTAGCGGGATAAGCTTGCTGCAGGTAACGGTCCACCTGTTGTATCTTTTCATTCATCGTTTGCGCGTAACTGTTATAACAGAGCAGAAAGAGCAGCGGTATAAAGAGCCGTATCATTGCAGGTTGTTTTTGTATGGCGGGTGCGGACCAT
>JAKPBL010000160.1 GCA_029778965.1 Bacteroidota bacterium | reverse complement strand
GGCAACGGCCTGCTTGTCAATTGCCCGGGTGTAAGCGCTACCTGGCCCTGGATCAGCCGATCAAAAAATTATGCGGCCATCGTGTTTACAAAAAGTGAATCGCCCGAACAAAAGAGAATGGTCTTTGAGGCCATCCGCGAACTGATCGAAGCGAACCTGCCACAATAGGTCATTCTTTTTTAACCAGCACCATTTTGCTGTGATCCGATTTGTATAACTGGTCGTAAAACTTGGCCAGTTCGTTGTATTGGGCGGCTTCAAAGCGTCCGCGGTTCAGTTGCAGCTTGCGGTAATAATGCACTTTATTACCATCCAATACAGCACTTACTTCATAGGTGCCGAATACCGTTGTCAATTGCAGGGGTTTAATAGCCGCTTCGAGCGTATAACCGGCGGGCACTTCTATATGCACTGAGTCGATTTCAGTTAGATCGTCGGTCAGGTTGATCCAGTATTGCCGGGCGGTATCGGTCGGCAGCTTTCTATCCCATCGGTTCGTTACGTTGGGAAGCAGGAAAATGCGTTTGCCGGTTATCTGCCCGTAGTGGGGAGCAGTGACCGCATATTTCTCGTTCACCACGGGCAGCCTGCTTCGTTCTTCGGTGAGGGTAAAGCTGGCTACATCATAGCTCGGAATAGGAAGCGCTTTCTTTATGTATTTGAGCTGTTCTTCTTTTGAATAGGCGTTCACGATGTACTGCTGCGTTTCACCCGATTCACCATAGTAATGATTGTCGGCCTGCATTTGCAGGGTGCCGTCATCAAGCAGCTTTCCCTGCAAACGGCTGATCTGCACGTTTTCTTTTTTGCCATAACGGGGCGTTGACACTATCTTTCCCCCCTCTTCGGTAATCAGCAATGCATGGCGGTTGCCGGTAAACGAGCCGGCATATCCCAATGAATTGGTTTGGCTGGTGCATTCCAGCCAGATGGTGTCCTTTTCCAGCGGCACAGCACAAATAACATGATTGAAATAGGGCGAAGGAAAATCGGGATTAATGTCTTTCTTGCCCTTACCTGCGTTTATCAACGTATAATAGCCTTTTATGCCCGCCTCTTTTAACATCGCTACCATAAAATTGGAAAGCGCCTTGCAATCGCCATATCCCTTTGAAGCGACGTAAGAAGCTGGAAAAGGCCGCCAGCCGCCAATTCCGATTTGCACCGAAATATAATGCGAGTGTTTTTGCAGGTAGTCATACAGTATTTGCACTTTCTGCTCAGTGGTACCGACCGATTGTGTCAGCTCTTTTACCTTGTTTTTTACATCGGGCGGCAATACATCCAGCCCTTCGCGCATGCGCGCAATAAATACACCGTATTCCCGCCAGCTATCCAAAGAGCCGGGGAAATCTTCCATTTTAAAAGCACCCATGGTAAACTGGGCAAATGGCGCAAGGTCATAGATGGAGGGGGCGGCATATTCGCTCAGATAAGCGGAATGCCCGAGTAGTTCCCAGGTCCAGCTATTCCGCTTCCCATCGTCGCTTACCAACGGCTCGCGCGAATAGTTGAATACCTTTCGATGAATAGTCATGTCCTTATCGAAGCTGATAATGAAGCGGCTTTTTTCCACGCTGAGCCCCTTGCTGTTTACAGGCATCCACATGGGTAGAAACATGGTCAGGCTGGAGCTGATCTCCGATTCGTACACCACCGTATAAGGATAGGTCTTGTGATAAAACGAGTGACTCTTTACGCGGTCATCGTTTGCCAGGGAAATACCATCGTACAACGGGAAGTCTTTTATCTCACTTTTTTTCAGGCTCCTTATCTTGTTTCCCTGGGCATCGTACAATGTTCCTTCTACATATTCGATGCTGCGCAACTTGGAATAGTAGTCGCTCCAGGAGGCCTGGTCGTCGGCGGCTTCATCCAGAATAGTGATCGCCGTTTTCTCCTTTACCAGGTATTTGCCTGCCGATCGTATGTCAACGGTTACTTCCTGTTCCCTCACCACCGCATGAGCGTTCTTCAACAAAGCGGCCGGAATGGCAGATACCCTGTAATCGGGACCACTACCTGCCTGCGACTGGATTTGAAGGCCTGCAAAACAGCATATCAGCAGAAAGCATCGCATATCATTTCTTTTTAAGTACGATCTGCTCTTGTTGTTTCTTTATCACAAGGCTGTAGAAGTCGCGCAGATAGTTGTATTCATCCGGTTGGAAATTGGCTTTGTCGAGCCTTATCCGGCAACGCATCTGCAACAGGTCGTCGCTGGCGCTGATCAGGTATTCAAACATACC
>JAKPBL010000008.1 GCA_029778965.1 Bacteroidota bacterium | reverse complement strand
GCCTCCCCCTGTTTGAAACCTTCAACAATGCAGAGTTGAAAACACCGGGAGATTTCGATACGCATACCATGGACGCGCGACTGGATCACACCGTAGGCATCACCTCGCATCCGTTCAAATATGACCTTGGTTTTGTGACACAGGCATCGTGGTCGAGAACACCCGCCGTGTACGGCAACTTTCTTACCATGAAAGAGATCCAGTTGCCCAGCACCAATGCCATCCGCAAAGCAGGCGCCTTTTTCGGCACTGCCCAGAACTGGGATATTTTGCAATACAACGACGTGCTGCTGATGAAGGCGGAAGCATTGATAGAAATGGGTCAGCAGGAGCTGGCTATGCCCATCATCAACCAGATCAGGCAACGCGCCGTGTCGTCGGAGGTCTGGACAACCTATCCTGCCGGCCACGCCAAAGCCGGTCAGGGCTTCTCCAACTATCGTACCGGTTTGTACGATGGCACCAACCTGCCCTGGACGCAGGCCAATGCCCGCGAAGCCCTGCGTTGGGAAAGAAGACTGGAATTCGCCATGGAAAGTCCGCGGTTCCACGACCTCGTTCGCTGGGGCATCGCCGCAGAAACGCTCAATGCTTACCTGACGAAAGAGAAAACACGCCATCCCCACCTGCAAAATGCGGTGTTCACCAAGGGGCGCGACGAATATCTTCCCATTCCGCAAGACCAGATCAACCTGGTAGACGGTATTTACCAGCAAAACCCCGGGTACTAATATTCAATACCTGGAAAATTAACCAGCAATGAGAAAAAACAGCATAACAGCCGGGTTAATGGCATGGTTACTGGGTGGCAGCTTATACGCTGCCGCCCAGGCTAACCAGCCTCCCTATACATCGCCGGTACCATATTATACGTTTCCGGCCACGCTTCCCGAACAGGAAGCAACCCTGAAAGACAATCCGCTCATGAAGCGTTTTGCCGATTCGCGTAAGAAACAGGCGGTCGATCCTTAACGTCCCTTCTATCACTTCGTGAGTCCCGAAAGCACGATGAACGATCCCAATGGCCTGAGCTACTGGCAGGGCAACTGGCACCTGTTTGACCAGGCCTATCCGCCCGAAGACAAGCGCCAGCACTGGGGTCACGCCATCAGCAAAGACCTGGTGCATTGGGAAGACCTGCCGTATGCGATCTATCCCAATCCCGAGCGCGCCGTATTCTCCGGATCGGTGCTGGTCGACGACGACAAAGCGATTGCCATGTACCATGGCACCGAGGCCGGTAACATGGTGGCGGTATCTGATGATCCGCTGCTGCTGAACTGGAAAAAAGTAACGGGCAAAGCTGTTATTCCCCTGAGAAGCCCCAGCGGTTTCCCGCTGCCTTACAGTGTGTTCGATCCTTCGATCTGGAAGCGCGACGGCATCTATTATTCATTGTCGGCAGGCCGCGTACCCAAAGGGCCGGGCGGCAGGCAGGTACCCACGGGATACCTCTTCCGCTCGAAAGACCTGGCTAACTGGGAGTACATGCATGAATTTGTAGAGAACGACCGGTTTACCCTGATCGGCGATGACTATGCCTGTCCTTATTTCTGGCCTATTGGTAACCGTTATATCATGCCTTTCTTCAGCCACATGAGCGGCGGCCAGTACCTGCTGGGCGACTATGATACCACGCGAAATAAATTTGTGGTATCGGCCGGCGCCAAGTTCAATTTCGGCCCGGCTACACCGTCGGGGGTGCATGCGCCTTCGGCCGCACCAGACGGCAAGGGCGGCGTGATCATC
>JAKPBL010000006.1 GCA_029778965.1 Bacteroidota bacterium | reverse complement strand
GACAGCAGCCGCTCCCGTACATCGGCAGGTATGGTGGCGTCGCCCATATCCTGCACATCGTGGCCATAGATACCGAAGGCGGGCAGGCCGAACTGGTTATGGGCAGCCAGCGTAGCGGCGAGATACACCGCACCCGGGCGTTCCGTTCCGTTGAAACCCCAGATGGCCTTGGGCAGCATCGGGTTCATGTCCATCGTTTCGCTGCCATAACACCAGCAAGGCGTTACCGACAACGATACGCCCACGTTCTCTCTTTCAAATTTAGCGGCACAACGGGCAGCCTCTTTCACGCCGCCGATGCAACCGTCGGCGATCACTACCTGCACCGCGGTCCCGTCGGGATACCGCAGTGTTTTCATATACAGGTCTGCGACAGCCCGGGCCATATTCATGGTAGTGTCTTCGAGCGACTCGCGGATACCACCCAGGCGACCGTCGATAATGGGCCGGATTCCAATGCGGGGAAACATATTAATGCGTTTGAGGGTTGATGTTGGAGGTTTGAGGAGAAGGAATGGCGGTGAGCGGTACGCCGAGCAGCTTTTGCGCAATGGCATCGAGTTGGTCTTTGCTGCCGGTAAAATGATACACGTCATGACGGTGTTCGATCGACTGCCCGGGCGATAACGCCGCCGCAGGTGAAACCGATTCTATTTCATAAAAGGGGCCCATTTGAGCGCCATCGGCAAGGGGGCCGTCATTATACGCATTCATGGCGTCGCCGCTGAACACCGGCTTCACCGTATTCCATTCCTGGTTCAGGTAGCGGCCCTGGTTATCGACCGTAAAATGCGCAATGGTAAGCACATTGGCGGCCGCATCATAGCTGCCGGCAAAAGGCATCACTTTTTCGGGCACAATACCCAGCTTGCCCCGGCTTTTTCCATCGGCCGTAAAGAACAGGGTTTTGTCTGTCAGCGTGATGCGGTCTGCAGGTATCTCGCCGAAATAATCGGTAGTGGCTATTTTTCCTTTTCCGCCCGGCTTGAACGGAATGATGATGGTGGTAGCGGGTGAAGGGTTGAACATATCAAGTATCCAGATACAGGGCATGCCCGACTTTTCATTCCAGGCTGCGCTCCCGGCATTGGTCAGCGTATTAACGGTTAAGTAGCCAGTGTATGCAATACTGTCGCCAATCGCAATACCCAGTTCCTGCTCGATGGCATTTTTACCGGCGATGCTGATGCGGCGGTTCACCGTCATGTCAAGTTTTGAACCCATATAATTCGTTACCTGCATGGTTTTGGTGAGGATTACCGATTGTTTGTCGGCCGCCG
This sequence comes from Bacteroidota bacterium, assembly GCA_029778965.1. GTDB lineage: Bacteria > Bacteroidota > Bacteroidia > Chitinophagales > Chitinophagaceae > Flavihumibacter. The sequence continues at coordinate 4,172 of JAKPBL010000006.1, read as the reverse complement.
TTACGTTCCATTCTTCGGTATCGACAGGTGGAGGTGTTTTCCATTTGTCGAATACCATCGAATCGCCGGGCTGGAAGAAGACCGAATACCTGCCACCTTCCGGGCCCAGCCAGAAACGGTTCTCGCCGCCGTAGGCATTCATGTGCAAATCGAGGGGGCCGCCAAACGCTTTGTAGTTGATCCACCCGAAGCTGCTTCCGTAGTCGCCGCCGGCCGAGCTGGTGAACACTTTGCCCTGGTATTTGGCCGACACCAGCACCACGGCATTGCCGGCTTCCAGCCGCACCAGGTTGCTGTCGTGCTTACGGAGAAACTGTTCGTCGTACCCCAGGCTGCCCGGGGCAAATTCGGTTGTTGTTTCCACGGCTTTTTCTTTTGGTTTTTCGTTGCAGGCAGAAAGCGCTACGGCGGCAAAGACCATCGCGGGCATCAGTAGCTGTTTCATATATTTAGTTGACTTCGAGTGCATCTTTTTCGGGCAGGGCCGGGAATGGATTGTGCGGCTCTTTCTGGTACCAGTAAGCCACCGTGATGATGTCTGAGTGTTGCGGCAGGTAGCGGCCGCCGCTGCGCCAGCCCAGGTCCTGTATAGTAACTTTCAAGTCGCTGTCGAACCGTATGGGATCCATGATGTGCCAGCGATACATGCCGAAACGCTGCTGCGAGCCATAAAGTCCGTCGGGGCGAATCACCTGGTGCAAACCGGCATAAGCGGTGGAAAATTCCTGGTAGCGATGCGTGCTTTGGTTTTCAAAATTATACGAGCCGCAGAAATAGTCTTCCGTGCCGGTGCCCACGATGGTAGCATTGTCTTTATCGCCGTCCATAAAAAACTTGATCTCGCCTTCGCCCCACCAGCCGTTGTTGGTGGTACCCAGTCCCATATAAGTGCCTACATACTGTCCTTTGCCTTTGATGCCGTCAACGATGGTATGCACGCTCTTGCTGTTGTTGACGGCGCTGGAACGGCGGTACTGCGCATGAAAATAGGCTTCGTCGTCGGGCACATCGGTCAGCGTATAATTCACCTGGTAGTAAAGCCGCATGGGTTCGGTATCGAGGTTCTCCATCGTGATGCGGCATTTTTTACGGAAGGGCATTTTCCAGTAACAGTTAAAAGCGCTGCCGGGATTCACGGTTACAGGCAGGCTGTTCAGGTGGGCATATTGCCCCCAGGTCATGCCGAAGAAAGCACCAACGGGCGCTTCCACCGAAGCTGTTTTTTCATCGTCCCAGTAAAAGCGGATGATGCTGTAGTTCCAGTTACCCGTAGGCGTCATCCATATCTGCTGGATGGCGCCGGATCCGTCGATCTCGGCGATGGTAAATGTTTCCTTTGCATTGATGATGATAAAAGGATTTACTTTCCAGCCCGTGCCGAGGTCACGGGCTTCATTGGCGGCATTGGCCACGTTCCGTTTGCCTTTGTCTTTAACGGCATCGGCCATGGCGCCTTTGCCTTTGCCGCCCGAGAAGTTCTCGGGACTGATAGACCTTGTTTTGGCGTCAGACACCCGCGATAGGTTGCCGAGGTTCATGTCGAGCCCGTTAAACTTCTGCTGGGCAAATGCCGAACCCGCGAACAGGAGGCAGGCGAACAAAAGAAATCTTCTACGCATAAAAATCATTTTTAGAATGAGTGTGTATGCGCCGATCTGTCGTTTTGATCAGCACAAACGATTAAGCAAATCCATCAAAAAAAATTATTCTCCGCATGAACGCTGCACCACCAGTTGGGCGTCGATCACCAGTTGGGCAGTATCCATTTTTTCCGTCTTGTTTTTGTCTTTCGATTCCAGTTGCTGCATCAGGATGCGCACGGCTTCTTTGCCGATGCGATCTGTGCTTTGGTTAATATAGGTCAGCGGGCAGTAAAAGAAATCGAATGCTTCCGTTTCGTCAAAGCTGATAATGCCGAGGTCTTTCGGCACCACCAGCTTTCTTTTATTGATCTCTTTCAGCCCGTTAATGGCCAGCGAGTTGGTCGCAAATAAAAAAGAGTCGGGCCTGTTTTCGGTATTGTCGAGCAGGGTCTGCATAATACCGGCAACGTCGCTCGAGATATTCTCATAACTCGATTCCATCAAACCGTTTTCCATTACCGGCAAACCGAATTTTTGCAGCGCACCGAGAAAGCCCCGTTTGCGGTCTTCCATATGCGGCAGCTTCGTTTTATACGCTACCATTGCAATGCGCCGGTAGCCCCTTTCGTATAAATGAGTTACGGCCTTGAAAGAAGCCTGGTAGTTGTTGATCCGAACAGTGTTGGCGGTAAGGTCGTTAAAATAACGGTCGATCAGCACATAGGGAAAGCCGCGGTCGCTAAGCACCTGTAATTGCGGCGAAGTATTTTCCGCCGGCGCTATGATGAGCCCGTCGACCTGCCGTTTGATGAGCGTATTGATGAGCGTTTGCGATTTTTCGGCGTTCTCGTCAGAGCTGCCGAAGATCACCGTATAATTGTTCAGGCTGGCTTCGTCTTCGATGGTACGGGCGATATTGCTGAAGAATGGGTTGGAGATATCGGCCACGATCAAACCAATGGTTTTGGTTCGGCCGCTTCGAAGGCTTCGGGCAATCAGGTTAGGCTGGTAATTCAGCTCCCTGGCGGTATGACGAATGCGTTCCGCCATTTCAAGTCCCACCCGCGCTTCCTTTTCCTTGTTGTTGAGCACGTAACTGACCAGTGCGGCTGATACTCCCAGTTTTTTGGCAATGTCTTTTATGGACACTTTTTTCTCCATTCGTCAAATGTATCGATTACAAACCATCACGTTAATAGATAACCGTTTGCCCCAGTGAAAAAATATTGCCGGCATAATTCGGATCAGGATCCGTTACCTGGCCGTTCAGCTTTACGGTAATATGATAGCTCTTTGCCGCATCGGGCACGGCGCCCTCGTAGCTGGTCGGCGCATTGGGCAGCATGATGGTGCCCAGCGCGTAGGTTTGCAACCCCGACAGTTCTTTCAATTCAACCTGAACAGAAAGTGGTTGCACGATGCCGGCCGGTATGGCCGAAGGCATTTGCCAGTTCAACCGGATGGCAGCGCCGCTGCCTTTGGTAAGGGTCAGCCCCGTTACCGGCGGAAGGCTGATACCCTGCTTGGGCTTGATGGATTCTTTTTTATTGCAGGCGCCCAATACCACGATGGCTGCCATGCAGGCGATATACAACGATTTCATGTAGCTGACATTTAAAGATTAATAACCTGGATTCTGGTGGTAAGAGCCTTTCGACCAGTTCATTTGTGCCTGGGGAATGGGCAGGTATTCGTCGCGGCCCGCCATGAAATGGCCGATGCTGAACCAATCAAAACGGGTCTTTTCTTTGTTTATATACGCGTTCATAACCGGTTCGAGCATACCCCAGCGCTGCAGGTCGAAGAAACGGCGGCCTTCCATCGCCATCTCCAGGCGGTTCTCCCATACCAGGGCCTGCCAGGCAAAGTCTTTGGTCCAGTTGCAATTCACCCCGTCTTTGTAGGTTTCCATCTGCCAGTTCATCCAGTTGCTGCCATCGGGCTTTTTCAACCGCCCGGTACTGTTCGCCGCGCGGGTGCGGATGCGGTTGATGATGGGCAATGCTTCCTGGTGGCGGTCGAGCTGTATCAGTATTTCAGCTTCCCAAAGCAATACTTCGGCATACCTGATCTCGCGGCGGTTCATCGAATTATATGTATAAAACGGTTTGTAGATGCAATCGCAATCGGGAGGCACCTGCTCTTTCAGCGAATTGAAATAACCGTACTGGAAAGGCGCGCGCGAGCCTGATTCAGCATAAAGCAGGCTGTTATCGTACTTCCACGGATAACCGGGAATGCCGACCGTATGCAGGAGGCGCGGATCGAATGCGTGGCTTTGGAAATAGGTCACATAGCTGTTGCCATTCAGGTCGGTATTATTGAAATTGTCGAAATCGGGCAGGCCGTTGTTATCGGTTTTGAACGCATTGATGAGGTTGTGCGACGCTTTGTGAAAATCGCAGCAGCCGTAATAAGGCGCCCACCACGGCGCGTTCAGCTCGTTGCCGCGATTGGTCTGCCCGTTCGACCAGGTCTGGGTACCGTCGCCGATGGAATGCTGTATCTCCCAAACCGATTCTTTGGTGGCGTTGTCGTATTGTACGAGAAAATTATTCGCGAAGTCGGGCTCCAGGTCAAACAGCACAC
>JAKPBL010000159.1 GCA_029778965.1 Bacteroidota bacterium | reverse complement strand
ATGTAATAACGGCCGGGCTTTTCCACTACGCCCGACAGAAGGCCGGTTTTTTCATCGATCGACAAACCGGCCGGCAGTTGATAGGCGGTATATTTAATGGGTTGCTTGCCGGTAGCGGCTACCTGGTACAGAAAAGGACTGCCCGGCCGCACGCCGAATACTTTCGGCGAATTGATTCTCGGTATATCGCCCGGCCTGGGCGTCAGCACATATTTCTGCTTTTGAACAGAAGCGGGATACACCGATACCGGCTCTACCTCGCCGCTGGTTTCGATCTTTACGTTCAGCCAGTCGGCATGATCGTACATGATACCATCGCCCCCTTCGCTCACCAGCAGCACGATCTGCTGCACACCGGCCAGGTCAACTGAAAAATGCATAGCCGCCATGCCTTTTCGCAAAATGCCGCTGCTCCACACTGTTTTACCGTCGGCCAGGATGCTGAATGCCATATCGCTGCTGTAGTCGTTATGATCGTCAGCGCCTGCATACCCGCTGATAAGCGTGGCTTTTCCACCCAGCTTCAGCATAAAGCGGCTGATCGAATGGGTGCCGATGCCGCGGGCAAAAGGTACGCCGCCTACAGAAAGGGGGCTGCCCACCACCGATTTATTGACGGCGGGCGTTCCCCAATCTTGCAGGAGGTGTCGAACATCTAACTGATCAATAAAGACCTCTCTTGCCGGTAACCAACCCGGCAAGCTACTTATCAGCGCCAGGCATATCATTTGCCTTAAACCTGTCATCATTTCTTATTCGCCTTTTTTATAAATACGCAAATTGTCAAAATACATCGCTACTGTTTCCACCGGTGCAAAATTCTCCACCCTGAAGTTCAGCGAAAAGCTGGTATCGGTAGTGGTATTGCCCATCGGGATGATTTTCTCGAGGGGAATGGACACCGTTTGCCAGCGGCCGAAAGTCTGCACGGTAAACGCTTCGCTGCCGATGGGCTGCGGCGCCACTGCCCAGTAATAATAGATAAAGAAATTGGTACTCTTGATGGGCTGCGTCATATTGAGTTCGAACTTCAACGTGTACTTCTCGGGATGCTGGATCATATCAACCGTGTACACATAACTGTTCTCCATCAGGTAAAACCAGCCGAGGCCATCAGGATAAGTAGCCTGGTTCACTTCAAAGCGGATGTATTTACCCGAAGTGGGCTTGGGATTGGTCCACGCGCCCACCCATTGCTGGCCGGTAGCGTTTGTGTACGGATAATCGCTGTCGAAAGTGGTGATGACGTGCTGCTTATCCTGGTAAAACCCTGGGCATTCGGCCACCACATCGTACTTATTGCTCTTCAACTGCACTTTGACATTCGGCTGCACATCTGCCGGCACACGCGCGGTAATGGAATTGTCGGTTGCACTGATCACCGGCGTTTCAATATCGCCGAAGCGTACCACGGCATTGGAGGCATCGATCTCATACAGCGTAATAAATTTGCCATAAATACGGATGGTATCGCCGGGCGGCGTGTATTCGTTGAACATGCCAGTCAGTTCCAGGTCGGGGCTGTTCACCGTGAATGTGTAGGTCACTTCTCCGCCGGGCGTGGTCACATAAATCTTATCGGTCACTTCCTGCGGAAGCTTAACAGGCACCTGCAGGTACACCACGTCGTCTTTCTCATAGATCTCTTCCAGGTCAACTACCACATCGTTGAATTTTATTTCGCGGATGTCTGCGAGGTGGCTGCCATGGAGGGCGATCCAATCGCCCATATTGCCGGTGGTGATGGAACCCGCCAGGTCTTTGATAGCAGATACTTTTGTCAGCGCCGGTGTGCCGCCGGTTACACCGTCTTTCTTACAGGCCGGCAGCGAAAGCATCATCACCGCCAGCAGCAGGGCAGCAATACGATGCAGGGAATATACCTTCTTCATGGTCGGTTAGAATTTAT
>JAKPBL010000633.1 GCA_029778965.1 Bacteroidota bacterium | reverse complement strand
TCGATGGGTGGAATTGTCCAATGGCCCCGGCTGAAAAAAGAGATAGAAACTCACCTGCTGACACCCGGTGTTATTGTATCCACTCTCATTGATTACTATGGGCTATATGAAAAACAAAACTTTCCTGGTTGGATTGAAGGTGAAAGAATCGCAGATAAGAACTCCCGAATGGATTTTTTGGAAAACGCGATGAAAGAAAGCATTTCAAATGCTCTCAGGTACAGATTTATACCTTATTTGCAATTACACGAATTTGAAGGCTTGCTATTCAATAATATTCAACTTTTTTATGACCAGGTTCCCGCAACCGAACTTGTCGGAATAGAAGAACTTAAGCAGACATTCACCGACTATGACAACCCGGAGATGATAAATAACAATAAAGAAACATCGCCAAGTCAGAGGTTAAAGAGAATTATAAAAGGCTACAACAAGGTACTATACGGACATTATTTTGCAGAGGCCATAGGTATTGAACAGATAAGGGCAAAATCCCCGCGATTTAATAACTGGGTAGAGAACATCATTAATACCCGTCCATCCTTCACTTACGCTGCCGGAACAGCCACTCGATCATGAGCGGATCGGTGTACGCGCCCAGCCACGAAAAATGCCCCACCTCGGGCAGCATGGTAAAGCCCGGCCGCGCACCCGCCTTCCACAGGGCCGTCAACATATTGAGCGAAAATTCGGGGATCACGCCAGGATCTTCCGACCCGGTGAATATCCAGAGCGGGATCTTCGCAATGGCGGGGGCCCTGGCAGGATCACCGCCACCACATACCGGTACCGCCGCCGCGAAAAGACCCGGCTCGCGCTCGATGGCATCAAAAGTGCCGAAGCCGCCCATCGAAAGCCCGGTGATATAGATGCGCGAAGTATCGATCTGCCCCTCTGCCTTTATCTTTTTGATCAGGGCAAGCAACAGCTCCATGGGCTTGGTAGGCGCCGGCGCCAGCGGCACAATGCCGGCCGACCGGTCGCGGGCGATGCCGGTCCAACTGGCATTGGCGGGGCATTGGGGAGCGATGATAACAGCCGGGTACTTCAACAGGTTCTGCTCGGCGGCAAAATTCATGACGCCCCATTTCAACTGGGAAATATTATCGGAACCGCGCTCACCCGAGCCATGCAGGAAAACCAGCAACGGATAACGTCGCTTCGGGTTGGCATCGGGAATAAGCTGCCGGTAATACAGCGTATCGCCCTTACCGTTCGTATAGCTTTCCGCGCTGAAATTAACCGGCACCTGCGCATAGGCACCGGCGAAAAAAAGGAGCATGGCAATGACCAGTGCAATTCGTAGTGATGATATTCGTGCAGGCATATCGCTGTTTTTGATGGCCTCCCGAAAATAAGGCAAACCAGCTATTTCTTCACAACTTGCTGTCACATGCCTGGCCTTCCGTATTTTGGCGTTGTTTTGCGCAGATAGCTGCGAAATATTCAGCAACAGCATATTAGTTTTACATGATGCCTCGTCGACTAAGCGTCTTCATTCTCTCTGTGTGCCTCTTTCCGTGCTCCGGAATGGCACAATCTACCGATAGCATTCCTGAGCCCATCGACAGCCTGCCAAAGCCGGCGCTTTCACAAAGCTATATCGTAAAAAACGACGTAGTCAGAACCTATGGGAAAACCCGGCTTTTCGACTGCGTCACGCGGGCGCCGAAAGATTTTATCGCCACCAATGTCAATTTCGTAAAAGGTAACCATGCCTGGTGGCTGGGCGGTGCTGCAATATCAACGGTGGCCCTGTTGCCGCTCGATCAGCAGATCACCGACGAAACCAGGAAATTTGCAGAAGGCATCGGCTTAAGCGAAGACAACCGCTATAAGAACGTACTGGGGTTTGTTCGCCTGCCGCAGAACGTCGGTGCGGGGCTCTACCTGATTGGAAACGGATCCACCACTATTTTGCTATCGGTCGGGTTTGCGTCTTACGGCCTTATCGCCAAAGATTACCGGGC